>JAHEME010000073.1:0-6461 GCA_024643825.1 Chloroflexota bacterium
AGATCAATGCCCGTAATGGTTTCGCCGGATCACCTCGCGGTGGTGGAACGCGCGCCACAACCGCTTCCAAAACGTCTCGAACATTGATCCCCGATTTTGCGGAAATCTGGCATACATCCACCGCATCTACGCCAAGTAACTCCTCGATCTCCTCTGCGATCTCGTCAGGTCGGGCTGCAGGCAGGTCAATCTTGTTGACAACAGGGACAATCTCCAGATCCGCCTCAAGAGCGAGGAACAGGTTCGCTAGAGTCTGGGCTTCAATCCCCTGTGTAGAATCAACGACCAGCACAGCACCTTCGCAGGCCTGTAATGCACGCGACACCTCGTAAGAGAAGTCAACGTGTCCCGGAGTGTCTATCAGATTAATCTCGTACTGGCTACCGTCCTGAGCGTTATAGCTCATTCGAACGGCGCTGGCCTTGATCGTTACTCCTCGCTCTCGTTCGAGGTCCATTGAATCTAGGACTTGATCCGCCATCTCTCGTTCAGAGATCGTAGAAGTAAGCTCCAGCAAACGATCTGCTAGAGTACTCTTGCCGTGATCAATATGAGCTACAATGCAAAAATTACGAATATGATCTTGATTCATAGTCAATTCAGTTTTCGGTCACAGTAGGCTGGTTACTATAGTCTGAGGTAAATTGTACCAGTCCATTATCGCATGGCACAGAATTTGCTTTCTTGAAGGCAGGAGCCGGACATTTTCGAGATGAACGTTGACATCAATTCTGAGCAAACAATAGATGATAAGTAAACCCATTCTCGCAATTGTCTGTACTTCCATCATCGCATCAGGACTGGCCTGCATTGCTTCAGCCAATGACACACCAACAGAGACACAAACAGTCGAAACACAAGTGCTGCCCCCTACCCCAACGGAATCATTTGTTGCGACTCCACAGCGATCCGAAAGCCTTGACGATTTCGCCATACGAGTACAGAACGCTCTTGTGTCAGAGAACCCAGAATTGATCAGCCCCCTCATGGGCAACGCATTCAGCATGAACTATGTCGATTCATCGGGAGGCTTCATCGCAATAGAGGATGCGATGCGATTACTCCAAAATGACCTACTTGGAGGGACGACTTCAATCACTTTCGACAAAAGTGTGGATGCTGGCACGATTTTGGGCAACATTCCAACTCCAACCGATCTGCGAATCGTCCGCATTCTGTTTAGCCGTGGATGGGGAGTCGCGAGCGTTGACCAGGCGCTCGTGTTGATCGCTGAGGCAGCCGATAGATCGTTCTATTTGGGAGGAGTAATCTACGCGCGTGGTGGATTCGCCGGCGCGCCGGGTCTCCCTACCCCAACGCTCGAACTATACTGCGCGCGGGCACTAACCACAGTTTTTCGTTCCTTGAAAGAGCGAAGTTTGTGACCGTTTTCAGTATAGCATCTCCTGCACCGACTATAGCTGCATCAGAGAAACCCTCGCCTGCTCCCCGTGGCACTTCTGTGTATCAAAGCGATTTCCAGTCAGGTTGGGCTATTTTCGACGAGCTTCAAGTCAGCAGCAGCCACACAATCGATGGATACATGATGAATGTCCACGGGCCGTGGGCTGGATGGGCCTACACAACACGCCTCAGCCGCAATGAATTTTACGCAGAGATTACAGCACGTCCATCAGAATGCCCCTCTGGGCAAGGGACTTACGGACTTCTGTTTCACTATGTTGATCCATCTCACTTCCGAGCGTTTGTAGTATGGTGCAGCGGCCTGTTTTCTGCCTTTCAACGAACGGAGACCAATCGCGCAGCGTTGCTCGTGGAAGGAGCACTACCACAGGTGTTGGATGTCTCATCGGGAGACCATCGAATTGGGGTACTCTCCCACAACAACACAATCACCTTCTTTGTAGATGAATATCAGGTGGGCCAAATTAACGTAACGGAAACCTTGCCAGGGGATATTGGACCATACGTGGAGTCCACAGGTTCCCAAACTACGTCTATCCTTTTTACCGATCTCAATGTGTATTCACCCTAACGAACTCCACTTCTTAGCGGCTGTCGATTCAGACATGCGCAGATTCAATAGATGAGTCAATCAGAGCGTGTGCGTCATCCGTTCCGACTCCACGTTTTAGCCAGAGCAAAAATTCTATGTTTCCAGATGGCCCACGTAAAGGAGAAGGAATTAGACCAAGTACTCTGAATCCTTCGCTATTGGCATATCCAATCACGGCAGTAAGTACTTTGCGATGAACTGCCGGATCGCGCACGACTCCTCCTTTCCCCACATCACTTCGACCTGCCTCAAATTGCGGCTTTACCAGCACAACGATCTGTCCCGTTTCATCGAGCCATTTGCTGACTGACGGCAAGATATGCCCAACCGAAATGAATGACACATCTATACTGGCGAAGTGAATTAGTTCTTCCAGTTGGTCAAGATAGCGCACGTTTGTCCGTTCCAGAACAATCACTCGCGCATCCTGGCGAAGTTGCCATGCAAGCTGCCCATAGCCGACATCGATTGCATAAACCCTCACCGCCCCATGCTGAAGCAAACAGTCTGTGAATCCGCCCGTTGATGCTCCCACATCCGCACATACCCATCCAGTTGGATCAATGGAAAACCGGGCCAATGCCTCTGCAAGCTTATCTCCGCCCCGGCTGACAAATCGAGGCCTGGCCTTAAGCGCAATTAGCGCATCGCTTCTGACACGGCTTCCCGGTTTGAAGATGACCTGCCCGTCTACCGTAACTTCACCAGCCATGATCACGCGCCTGGCAAGCTCGCGAGTCTCTACTAATCCTTGGCTTTGAACAGCCACATCGAGTCGAAGTTTTTCCATCGGCTATCGCTTTCGATTTGACGGAGAGTTCGTTGACACAGGACTCCGAGGGTCTATAATAGCCCCTTCATCTTCAAGTATGGAAGGTCTACGTGTCTTTACTACGTGGTTTGCTGCGCACAATGCGTCCAAAGCAATGGTTGAAAAACGGATTCGTGTTTATTCCGCTGCTGTTTGACCGGAAACTCACAGAGCCCAATTACTTTGCAGCTACTCTAGCTGGATTTGGATTGATGTGTCTGGCAAGTAGTACGATCTATCTGATCAATGATCTCGCCGACATTGAAGCAGATCGGGCACACCCCACGAAGCGTTATCGCCCATTGCCTTCTGGAGAGATTTCTCGATTTGCGGCGGTTGCTGCGATTGTCGTGTTTCTCAGTATTGTTATGCCCCTCTCTTATTGCTTGGGGGTAAAGTTTTTTCTGGTCATTGTCGGCTACATTGTGAGTCAGATTGCCTACTCTTTTTGGCTAAAGCATATCGTCATCATAGATGTCCTTGTTCTCTCATCTGCATATTTACTGCGAGTTCTGGCAGGCGTTGAGTTGGTCAATGTTGACCGCTTTTCCCCCTGGCTATATGTTTTTACAGGGACATTGGCCCTGTTTGTAGGCTTTGCCAAACGCCGTCAAGAACTCTTGCACATCGATCAATCGGCAAACAGCACTCGCGCAAGTTTGGCAGATTACACGATCACTTTGCTGGATGAGATGATCGTGATCGTGACTGCTACAACTGTACTTACCTACTCATTATATACCTTCAGCGCTGAGGGCCTGCCTGAAAATCATGCCATGATGCTTACCATTCCCTTTGTTCTATATGGGATTTTCCGCTACTTGTATCTGATTCACGTTCGTGGCGAAGGCGGCGCACCAGATGAGGTAATTCTACGAGACCATCCATTGCAGATTGCGGTGGCACTATGGGGGTTTTCCGTATTCGTAGTGCTCTATCTAATCCCATGATGGAAACTACTGCATCGTCGCCGGGCAAAATCATCTTGGTCGGGGAACACGCAGTTGTATACGGCCAACCAGCACTGGCTGTGCCCGTCAATGAAGTAACCGCCACGGCTACCGTTCGCTCCAGTACTGTAGGAAGTGGCCTTATCATTCAGGCGATAAATCTAGAGCAGGAACTAACTCTCGCGCAGTCAGCTTCAGAGGGGCTAGCAAGAGCCGCAAGGTTGACTCTTGAGCACCTCGGCGCGGCAGAGCCAGACGTACTTATTACTATCAACTCGACAATACCCCCCGCAAGCGGACTAGGCAGCGGAGCGGCCGTATCAGCAGCAATTATTCGCTCATTAGCGACCTATCTTGGTTTTCCTCTCACAAATTCAGAAACCTCCGCACTCGTGTTTGAGGTCGAGAAGTTGTATCACGGAACTCCGAGTGGAATCGACAATACAGTGGTTTGCTACAATAGACCAGTCTATTTCGTACGAGGATCGCCACCAGAGATTTTTCATCCAAAGCATTCTTTCTCAATCGTCATTGGAGATACTGGCGTCCCTAGCCCAACACGCGATACCGTCAAAGCCGTACGCACAAAATGGGAAAGCAACCCATCAAAATGTGATGCCATATTTTCGGAAATTGGGGCTATTACTCAATTGGCGCGGTCTGCGATTGTTAATGGAGACATATTGGAATTAGGGGTACTTCTGAATCGCAATCAAGAGCTTCTTGAACTCCTAGGAGTCTCATCTCAGGAGTTGCATAATTTGATCACATCCGCCCTCGATATGGGCGCGTTTGGCGCAAAGCTTTCCGGTGGGGGTGGCGGAGGAAACATGATCGCAATTGGGCCAGAAGATCGCATTGAGGCTATCCGCCGAAGTTTGCTTCAGGCTGGTGCTGCTCGTGTGATTAGCTCCATCATTGGTTCACAGGGATAACCCGGGAAGGAGTATCCTAGTTGTGAGTGCCATTATCATCTTAGTGCACGACTCCCTTCCTCCTATCAATCCGCCACAGTAATCTCTAACCGACACGATACAGCCATATTACGCGGCTGGTGATGGCTGATGCTCGTAGGTATAATCCCAATCTGGCATGGCGCGTATCGCGCACATGAAGAGGTGGAAAGGGTTGTGATTTATGGGCCTCGGAAATACGGGCTTGTCCATTCTGGCTTTTTTTGTGGTCATTGGGCCACTGATTTTCTTTCATGAGTTGGGGCATTTCCTGGTAGCACGGTTGAATCGAATTCGTGTGGAGGAATTCGGGATCGGCTATCCGCCTCGGATGCTCACCTTATTCGAACGGGGTGGGACAAAATATACCCTCAACTGGCTCCCTCTCGGTGGCTTCATGAGGCCATCTGGTGAAGATGATCCTGCAATTCCTGGCGGATTTGCATCATCGTCAAAGCGATCTCGAGTCAGCGTGCTAGCCGCAGGTCCAGCGGCCAATATTTTAGTAGCGTTCATCTTGCTAGTGATCATGTTCCTGTTTGGTGCACCCACCGAATTGCCAGGAGCGCGCGTTATTGCAGTGGAAGCGGGATCGCCTGCGGCTGAGGCAGGACTCCAGAAGGATGACATTATCATCAAAGCGGATGATATTGAAATAGTAAACTACGGTGTCCTGACCAACTATATTCACAAGAGTGTTGAAGAACATCCCGGTCAAGACATTGCGCTGACAGTAAAGAGAAATGGCCAGACGATTCAGGCTTCAGTATCCCCACGAATTCAGCCGCCAGAGGGACAGGGGCCAACGGGCATCCAAGTGCAGCCAATTGTTGAGATTCGGCATTATGGACTATTTGAAGCGATTGGACGTTCCGGCAGCGAACTGTGGAACTTTACCAAAGCGTTTGTTGAGCTACCCGTCGCTGCAATCCGTAACCAGATCCCTGCACGTTACTTAAGACCAGTCAGCGTTGTTGGAATTAGCCAATTAGGAGGGCAAGCGATAGATAATTCTATATCGCAAAACTCCGCCTGGCCGATTTTGCAGCTCACTTCTGTCATCAGCCTTGCTCTTGCAGTGACAAATCTGCTCCCCCTTCCCGCTCTGGACGGTGGGCGTATCCTATTCGTACTTATTGAAGCTCTGCGCGGAAGGCGAGTAGATCCTCAACGAGAGACGATGGTGCATCTTATCGGCTTCGCCATCTTGCTCACGACGATGCTGGTCTTCGTATACCTTGATATTGTGGATCCACTAATTACACCATGAGTACAAAGAGTGAAAAAGAAATCTCGCTGCGACAGCTATTAAAAGACCTGGCCGAACAGAAGACGCCCATTCGCAGTGCGCTTGTCTATCTGCTCTCAGAGCCAGATCCCGATGATCTAGCGACCTTGAAGCAGTTGTGGACATCAATAGCAGCAGAAAAACGAACGGCGCTGCTCAATCGATTGGCGGAGACCAGCGAAACCACTTTCGACGTTGATTTTTCGGATGTGGCCCTGTTTGCATTGTATGATGGCGACGAGTTGGTGCGGCAATCCGCCATTGCCGTACTCTGGACAAATGAAGAACCGGAGACTATGCGGCAGCTTATTCGGCTGCTTGAGCAAGATAATTCCGTACTAGTACGTTCAGCCGCCGCTGAAGCCTTAGGCCCTTTTGTCCTAAATGGCGAGCTTGGTGATCTGGATCAGTCACTAGCACAGGAAGCTGAAGAGGCTCTGCT
>JAHEME010000073.1:6471-9801 GCA_024643825.1 Chloroflexota bacterium
CCTGAAAGCAGACCATGAGCCATTAGATATCCAACGCCGTTCCCTGGAGAGCCTCTCGTATTCTGGACGAGAGGAAGTCGTTCCACTCATCAAAAAAGCGCATGAAAGCGATCTCATCGAATTGCAGGCGAGTGCCATCTTTGCGATGGGACGCAGCGCAGATGAACGCTGGAACCAAGATATCATTCAGGCGCTTGACGATCCAAATCCAGTACTGCGTTATGAGGCGGCCAGAGCCGCTGGCGAACTAAACTTAAAGCCTACTGTTAGCAGGCTGATTGCACTGATACAGGAGGATGATCGCGAAATTCGGAACGCTGCGATCTGGTCGCTAGGGGAAATAGGCGGCACAACTGCTGAAAGGGCACTGATGCAGTTTTCCGAAGAGGCTGAGGACGAAGACCTAATCGAGGCGTTAGAAGATGCACTTGCTAATGCGCAAGTAGCGGTAGGTTTTTTACCGGAGGCAACATTTGACGATGAAGAAGACCCGCTAGACAATTTTGAGGAATACAGCGATAACGAATAGGATATGCTAGCATGGCTTCCGTTCGTCTCCTCCGGCGATTTCTGGGACTGCTTGGGTTAGTTGTTGTGATGTTGCCAAGCCCCGTTCAAGTATTGGCGCAGCAGCCATTACTCTTACAACAAAACGTGACAGCCCAATATGGTGAAAGTCTCACGTTCAGTGTAGCTGCGTCAACACCGTTAGTCTTGAATTCTGCCGAGCTAATGATTCATGTACTAAACCGCGCTTCTCCCATTATGGTTCCCGTCACGATTGTGCCAGGAACTGACATCGTAGCCAGCGCTACTGTCTCTGTGACATCCCTCAATCTACCGCCCGCCGCGCAGATCGATTATCAGTGGACGTTTCAAGATGAATCAGGGCACTCCTTACAAGGAGAAGTTTCCTCTTATCGCTATGCTGATACATCAGTTCCCTGGGAATGGAAGGGAAGTTCGCAGGAGAATCTGACTGTTTTCATAGCGGATACCGATCAAACGTTTCAGGATACAGTGCTTACCCTTGCAATTGAAGCAAGAAGGGCTTCCTGGCATTCTCTCACGAGTGCCCAAGAAGCTCCTGTTACGATCTATGTTTATCCCTCTCTCGCCTCGTTAGCCGCAAGTCTACGCGCCCATCATATTATGGTTCAAGATTGGGTAGCTGCCTATGCAATTCAGGATCAGGGGATTATATTCGCTGCGTCCACACCTGGCCCCGACATGTTTGACAATCTTCGTAGGGACATTTCGCATGAGATCATGCACCTAGCTATTTACGGTACCGCAGGTGAGCACAATGATAGCGTTCCTGGTTGGTTCACCGAAGGTATGGCACTGAGCACGTCTCCAGCAACTGACACAGCACTTCTGGACGTACTCGAAGCGGCAATACAAAACCGGGTTCTTCTATCCACTCAGGCACTCTGCATCAGCAACTTTACCAGGCTAGACCCGCATGATGCGGCGCTTGCTTACGCTCAGAGCGCAAGTCTGGTTAGTTATATTGCCGAGCGATACGGCCCCTCACAGATTTCTGCTCTAATGACAGCTTACTCTAACGGGCTGGGTTGCTCAGAGAGCGTTGAGCTTGCGCTCGGAATCACGCTGTCCGATTTGGAGCAGCAGTGGCTTCGCTCGTTAAGCACAACTTCTGCTCGAACTTCCTCCCAGGATGCATCGTTGATCACATGGGGATCCGTTTGGTTGATTAGTGCAGTTATCTCGCTCCTGTTCCTGGCATCCCAACCCCCAGTTGAAGTTGATCACCCAATTTTAACGACTCAGCCCTCCCTGCCACGTATTCCGTTGAACGATAATGAAAGTTGAAGCTGGAGGGAACCATGCACGAGAATGACATGCTTACCATGCGCATCTCGGCCAGAATTAGTGGTCGAGTGCAGGGTGTAAACTTCCGAGCATTTACGCTTCATCAAGCGCGTGAATTAGGGTTGACCGGGTGGGTGAAGAATGCTCCGAGTGGCGAAGTCTTGACTGTGGCGGAAGGCACAAAATCCCGCTTGTTAGAATTCGAGCAATTCCTCCACGAAGGCCCTCCATCTGCTCATGTGATTGAGGTCGATGCAGCGTGGGAGGAAGCTACAGGTGAGTTCGAGAAGTTTCAAATTCAGCACACGGGCATATGATATAGGATGCGTTCTAACCCTGAGAGACTAGCGTGGCAAGTCCTACTAACAGCTTTTGCTGTTTTCCTTTTGTTATGCAGCATTGCTGCATACTCAATGCATTGGTTTATCTTCCGATCCACAGTCGATCTTGTCATTAACCTAACGGTCGCAAAGGGCACAGTCAGTGTGCTGCAGCCTGCCATTGGGGAACCGATCGCGGTATCTGATCGGAGAGATAGCCTGGAAAATGGAGCCATGATTGCAACCGATCCACAGACACAGGCTGCTCTTACTTTTGTGGACCCCCGTACGGGCACGCCAGTGGCTTCAATGATCATCTTTCGGGATTCTCAGGTACATCTGATTTCTGCCGTCGCCCCACGTTTCGGTTTGAATCGAGCACCGTACCGAATCCAGATCGAAAGCACAGAAGGCCGAATGGAGTTCTTATTGCTCGATACTGGGACTCGTGCGGCTCATCTGGAGGCTATTTCGCCCCAGATGTTTGCTCGCATGCAGGAACAAGGTCGATATCTAATCAACATCTCTCCCAGAGATTCTCGGATCACGACGGAATCCGGTGAAGCACTTGTTGTTGAGCGACAATCAGGGCGAAACGTCACCTTGCTAGAGGCACAGCAAGCTATCCTGCTAAATAATGCCGAAACCCCCACCGTGACTGAGGCTGACCGAAGCCTGTTGACTAACCCGGATTTTCGAGAGAGCTACAATATAGGCTGGAACTTTTACAATGATCGTGAACCTTCTGGGGAGGTCTACAATGCCATCTTTGATGGCCGTCCGGTGGTCGTCATTGACCGATCTCAGGGGCATTGGCCCGATCTGCGGCTTGACCATGCCGAGACGGGTCTTGTTCAATCGGTAAGTTTCGACATGACCCAGGTTAATGATTTAGAATTGCGCGCTACCTTTTACGTAGATGAACAATCGCTGTCGACCTGTGGTGTGGCCGGCAGCGAATGCCCGATGATGCTCCACATAAAATACATCGACCCGACAGGAAATGAGCAAGTATTTATTCACGGGTTCTTTTCAGCCCACGATCCCAGCCTGGGCTACCCAACGACTTGCACGTCCTGTCGAACCGAGCACGAACGAATTAGTAGTGGCACATGGTATACCTATGAATCGGGGAATTTACTGTCTCTATTTCCTCCAGAAGAGCGTCCTGTTC
>JAHEME010000642.1 GCA_024643825.1 Chloroflexota bacterium
TTCTTGCCGGGGCTATTGTCAATCTTACCTCTGGCCCCGGAACAGGGGCTATGCGCGAAAAACTTGATGCAATTGGGTACGGAATATTTATTCCGATCTTCTTTATCATGGTGGGAGTTCGATTCGATCTACGAACAGTACTTGGTTCTACTCAAGCACTTTTTATGGTCCCACTCCTGATACTCATTGCTTACGCCGTCAAGCTGCTCCCTGCTTTGCTGCTAAGACGTGAGTTTTCGTGGAGAGAAACACTGGCTGGCGGATTCCTACTTTCCTCCCGACTGAGCTTGATCATTGCGGCTGCTGCCATTGCAGTAGAAATTGGGGCGATTCCTGAGGCAGTAAGCAATGCCGTGATTCTGGTAGCAATCGTCACGTGCACAGTATCCCCTTTACTGTTCAATCGCATATACCAGCGAGGTGAGGAACAGGAGCGTGACGGCCTAATTATCGTCGGCTCAGATCCTATGGCAGAACTTCTCGTCAGGAGGCTAACTCGCTATGGAGAGAAAATAGCCGTTATTAGCTCGATTGACAGCTTGTCGGCAAATTTGCAGCGGAGTGCTGTGAATATTATTCGAGGGTCTGGCACTGAAGTACACACCCTGCGCAAGGCTGGCGCGGAATCGGCACGTTCCCTCATGGTACTGTTCTCTGAAAAAGAAATCGCTGTAGATGTGTGCAGATTGGCGCGTACCGAATTTGGCATTCCTATTGTAATCGCTGGAGCTTCCGAGGGAGATGCAATTCAACAATTGGCCGATCTCAGCGTGCGCACAGTCCAGCCTGCCCTGGCAACAGCGATGGCTTTCGAAGGTGCACTGCACTTCCCCACCGCCTTTGACCTGCTGGTTGACCTTGATGATGATGTGGAAATCGGAGAGGCGATCCTGAACAATCGAGCGGTGTCAGGATTGCCACTCCGCCGTGTGAGTATGCCGGGTAATGCTCTGATCCTCAGTATCCAGCGCGATAGTGCCGCAATCGTTCCACATGGGGATACAATCCTCCAAGCAGGGGATCGCATTGCGCTCATCGGAGCACCAGCCTCCATATCGGAAGCTGTTCTGTGGCTGTCAGCACAAAACTAAGTTGCCTCCGACAGGTTTCGCTCGATTTGAAACTTTGACAGCATAGTACGCCTATGCTAAACTTCGCATACTCATTTGCGCTCCTGTAGAGCGCTTTTTTTGTGAGAGCGCATTTGTATTTGAGGAGGATCTATGCGCACAGTCTCATGGCACGAAGGCAAAGTTCGCATGATTGATCAGCGACAACTGCCGTGGGAACTGAGTTTCCTCGACTTCGATGACTATCGAGCAGTTGCTAGCGCCATCACTGATATGGTCGTGCGCGGAGCACCAGCGATTGGCGCGGCAGCCGCTTTTGGGATGGCGGTGGCCTCAAACCAAGCACCCTCCCCTAATCCTTCAGAACATTTGCGATTTCTCAATGAAGCAGCAACCACCTTAAAAGCAGCCCGACCTACTGCGGTAAACCTTGCATGGGCGGTGGACAGAGTCCTGCTTGCAGGGCAAAGCCAGAAGTTTCAGTCAGTCGATGACATTCGGAGCACGATTCTCACCGAAGCGCAGCAGATCGCAGACGAAGATATCCTAATCAACAAGAGAATGGGCGAGTATGGCGCATCGTTAATTCAGGATGGCGACACGATCCTGCATCACTGCAATACAGGCGCCCTGGCTACAGTCGATTGGGGGACGGCGTTGGGCGTTATTCGGTCTGCGCATGCGCAGGGGAAGCGGTTTCACGTTCTTCTAGATGAAACACGCCCCCGGTTACAGGGAGCGAGGCTCTCTGCATGGGAGCTTAAACAAGAGAATATTCCTTTCGACATCATTGCCGATAATGCGGCTGGACACTTCATGCGCACGGGCGAGGTTAAGGTTGTGCTTGTAGGTTCAGATCGAACTGCCGCCAACGGGGACGTTGCGAATAAGATCGGCACGTACAAACTCGCCGTCGTTGCCAGGGAAAATGGCATCCCGTTTTACCCTGTCGTACCGACATCAACGATAGATTTGAACCTCCCCACGGGCGACGAGATCCCCATTGAGGAACGGCATCCCGATGAAGTACGGGCTCCTTTCGGTCATGCGATCATTCCTGATGACTATCCTGTACGCAATCCAGCCTTCGATGTCACGCCACATCGGTATGTAACTGGCATTGTGACTGAGAACGGTATTGCATACCCACCGTTTGTCCTCAATCTTCGCCGCGCCGTTGCGGGCGAGCTTTCATAGGAAACACTTTGAAAGTCGTTATTCTGTGTGGTGGAAAGGGAACGCGCATCGCTGATGCTGATTATGACGCCAAGGCTCTGGTTGAGATTGGCGGTCGCCCGATCCTATGGCACATCATGAAGATTTATGCAGCTTACGGGCATACCCAATTCGTGCTTACCCTAGGGCACGGAGCCTCTTCTATTAAGAAGTTCTTTCTGAATTATGGCCCGATGATGCGAGACTTTACCCTTTCTCTAGGGGAGACTCCCAATCTTCATTATCACGAAATGTACCAGGAAGACGGATGGGAAGTTACCCTTGCAGATACAGGGCTTGATACCAACAAGGGTGCAAGATTGGCTCAGGTGCTCCCATACCTGGATGGTCAAACATTTCATCTGACC
>JAHEME010000074.1:0-708 GCA_024643825.1 Chloroflexota bacterium
GAGGGTATCAACGGCCTGGCGGGATACGATGATCCAGCGCAGGCGGGTCACGGCTTCATCGCCAATCCCCAGCCCATTCAGAGCGACAAACCCATACAGCCATTCTCGACCGCCGCGATCTGTATACAGGAAGGAACTACCCTGTGGCGATTCTCTGAAGCGCCGGGCCAGATTGCTGGGATACGAGCTTCCTGCTACGTCCGCAGATGAGATCAGCACCGTTCCATCTGGCTCCAGGACGACTCCTTCACGCCCGCTGCCCGTCTGCGTAATATCGAGAACATTGCTCATGTTCCAGACAGCATAAACGACCCCAAGAACGCGGTTAGTATCGGTCGTATCATAAATCGGGATGGCGATCTGAACTCCGGTGAAACCGGTCAGATGGTCATCTTCCGGGCTGGTGATGCTCGTCGCACCCTCGCCGCCATTATAGGCGCTGGTGAACCATGTTTCGTTGGCCGGGTTGCGAGCGCGCTCCGGCGGGATTGACGGGATCGGATCAATCGCGCGAACCTTACCCTCGGCATCCAGAAGCACGACCGAATCGAATTCTCCGTGAGTCTGGCGGAAGGCGATTGTCTGGTCGACGAGGTCAGGGTCAGGGAGAAGATAGTCATCTGTGGTAGACGGCTGTAGCAGCATCTCCGATAAGATGCGATCCAGATTATCCTGAACCAGCGTACTGGCCCCGAAGCGGCTGAGGGC
>JAHEME010000074.1:718-9767 GCA_024643825.1 Chloroflexota bacterium
TGCCCCAGCACGTCCGCCATGCGGAACCCGTTGGATCGGCTCAGGGTCTTCAGATCGTTCAGCACGACTTCCCTCTGGTTATCACGCACCACCTGCTGAAGCGCTCTGGTCGTGACGAGGCCGCTGATCGCCAGCACTGCGATCAGGCCAAGTGCCAGCTTAACCGCAATCGGGAGTGCGCGCGGGTCAAATCTGCGTAAGAAGCTATCTGATTGTCTCGCTGTCATAATTCTGCTCTCGCTTCTTCGGACTCATCGTGAGGGGCAGCATTCACGGAGGGTTGTTCCTCGGCCTCTTCCTCCTGACGAACGGAGGACATGGCTCCTTCAATGAACTCCTGGTCAGCATCATCAAAACCCGCAGCGGAGACATCGCGGCGAACGTCCGCTATTGGGCTTTGCAGATTGATTTCCGCGTAGACGTTTTCTGTCCCCAACGCCCCTGAGAGTTCCTGAGTCACGCTTTCCAGCAAGAGCGCCAGGCTGGGCGCACGCTGGAGTTTCTGGGCAATCGTATTGACGAGGCGCTCTCGATCAGCGGAACGCTGGGCTTGCAGATATAGTCTTGCGTTCTCAACTGCCAGGGCGGTTCTGTCCGCAATACCCTGGATCAATTGCAGATCGTCCTGACTCCACTCGCGCGGGCCTGTCGGTTCCACGCCGAGGACGCCTACCACTTCGTTTCGCACGACTACTGGGGCAGATAGAAATGCCTGCCGCCCGTCCCTGCCCGTCGAGATAATCACACCCCCGGCGCTCAGAACCCGGTTCACAATGCCGCTGCGCTGCACTTGCAGCGATTTAGACTCTGGCCCATAGGTTTGACGACGCTCACTGCTGCGTGCCTGGTTCAGGAATTCCGACCATTGACGCTGAGAGGTTTCATCAAACAACTCCTCCAGCCGGCGCATACTGATCTCGGTCTCTTCGTACAAGCGTACATTGTCAATCGCAATCGCGATCTGGTCGGCCAGTGTCTGCAAAATCGGACGCACTTCATTGCCGAAGGCCTCCAGGTCCTCAGATTGAAGATCGAGCGCACCCGTCACCCGATTCCCGGAAAGCAGCGGAAGAGCCATCTCTGCGCGGGTATTGGGTAGAAGCTCATTGCGGCGGTGAATCGCGTCGGTGTCGAGGGCGATCACCGGACGGCCCCCGGCAGTTACCTGACCAATCACGCTGAGGCTGCCGACTGGAAGACGATGACCCCGTTCCAGCAGCTTCTGACCTGCTTCTCCCGTGCTCTGCCGCAGGATGGCGAATTCATTGTCTTCATCCAGCAGAAACACCTGAACGTGGTAATACTCGAATGTGTCTTTGATCAGCGCCGTTGTCTGGCGCAGAAGTTCGTCGAGATCACGAACACCCACAATAGCGCGGGCGACGGTCGCGGTGGCGCGTAGATACCGCTGCTGACGCTCATAGCGCGCTTCAAGCGCCTGCTGATGAGAGGTCAGCGAGAGACTATATTCGGTGCTCTCTTCGAGCGCTGCGTTGGTCGTTCGAGCAAACAGGAACGACGCCAGGGCCACCGCGGTCACGTTGGCATACAGGCTGAACAATCCAGCGATATTCGGCCCCAGAGCGGAGAGGAAATTCGGGTTGGCGTTCAGGTTCACGTACAGGTGAGATACGATGGCTAACAGCGCAATCCCGAACGCGGCGGCGGGTGTCCCTAACAACCCGGCCATCAGCACGGGGACGATCAGGACAGCAGGCCCCGGCAGCGTGTCTACGGTCAGGTCAAGGAGCACGAAGTTGGCAAACAGGGTCAGGAGGGAGAAGGCAAGCCCGGCTTCTATCACATAGCCGCGCCGGTTCACATAAAATAGCCCACTCAGCACACTCATGATCAATGCGAGGCGCACCAGAACGGAGGTGGGGGTCAGGCTGCTCTGCGCACTCTGCGTAGCGATGAACTGGATCACCAGGACGACCAGCGCAGCCAGCGCCACGATGACCAGCAGGGTCGCCGTTACACGTCCACGGCGTGCCAGGGTCATGTTCCTGGAGTCAGTATGTGTCAGCCACTCAAACCATGTGGGTGATGTGGATGGGGTGTTCCGTAATGTCATAAGTTTATCTACCCATCATAGATTCGACTATAGGGAGGTGAGGACTGACACCGATGCCAGACCCCTGCCTCACTCGCTGCCTGATGACGCTTTCATTATAGCGGATCCTGCCCGATGCACCGGGCAGGAATAACCCTACCTGAGGTCACGTCGTACAGTTGTTAACGTGAGTTGAGTCTTTCTCTGGCGAATCGATCACTCGTCACTTTGGGCAGAGTGATCCGCATAATCCATGCTTAGATGTACAAATCCACGGCTGGTTCCCAGGGCGCGGCTGGCTTCCCGCGCGGCGATTCGCAGAATGACATCGAGGTCCGTTGTCGCCTGCAAATCGGCGGAAAGGCGGCCAAGAACCTGCTCACGCTCAATCTGGCGCATGGCATTGTCGCTGAGGCGCGTGCTGTCCAGGGCCAGTGCAACGCGTTCTGCCACAGCCTGAAGAATACTCTGAAGTTCTTCGTCGGGCGGCTCTCCGCTGCGCGATCTCACATCTAACGTGCCGACGGTCTCGCCGCGCACCCGCAGTGGAAGATGAAGGGTGTTGCCATCTTCCTCAGATGGTTCCAGGGAGGTCATGGGGCGTACATCGCCGGAAACGGCTTGATAGCCAAGGGGCGCATCCGGGTTCGCTTCCCGATACCGCTGCCAACCTTCCCCGGTGAGTTGGCGGTTCAGCGACTCAATCTCCTGCAAGTCACGCTGGGCGCGTTCAAACAGGCGCGCATTTTCAATCGCAGAGGCAAGCTGATCGGCCATTGTCTGAAACAGAGGAATGTCTGTTTCATGAAAAGCATTGGGCGTCTGGCTCTGAATATCGAGAGCACCGAGCAGCGTACCGCCGGAAATCAGAGGGAGCGCCATCTCCGCACGGGTGGTCGGCAGGAGTTCATTGCGGCGATGCACAGGGTTGACATCCGTATCATTGACGACCACCGCAGTTCCGCCGGTAGTTACCGAGCCAATGACCGACTGGGAGCCAACCGCCAGCCTGTGATTGTTTGCCAGGAGCTTCCGCCCGACCTCCCCGGTTGATTCGCGCAGGACGGCGAATTCTTCTGTTTCATCCAGCAAGAAAACCTGTGCGTGGTAAAAGTCCTCAAACCGTTCGACGAGGAGATTCACCGTCTGCGTGAGGAGTTCATCGAGCTTGCGGGTGGCAGAAATCGCCTGCCCTACCTCTGCCGCCACCCGAATGGTCGCCATGTCCTCTTCTATCGACTTGCTGTAACGCTCGATATCGACAGTCTGGGACTCAATGATGTTCAGGTCGCGTTCGCGCAGAAACGCCGTAGCGCCAGCCACTATCGAAAGAAAGATCACGGCAACCAGGGGCACAAGCACCTGGTTGAATGCGATTGAATCGACTAACTGGTCGAGCACTACCAGCCCATTGATCGCAATGAACGCAGTGACTACCGTTCCGCCTGCATCCAATACGAGGGTAGAGAGAACAATAGGGAGAGGAGCGAAGGCCAACGCCAGAATAATGCCGCGCGGGTCGGTGAGCGTCGAGGCCAGCCAGAAATCCAACCCCAGCAAGCCCAACACCAGCAGGTAAGCGCCGATCTGAGGAAGGGGGCTTCGGCTCAAAACATAAGAGATGGCAGCCACCGTAATGCCAATCCACAGGGTCGGCCCGAAGTTCATGGTTCCTGTGCCGATAATGATCACCGGCAGGCTGATTGTCAGAATTGCCAGCGAGAGTATCGCCAGCCAGCGAGCGCGGCTGCGTGGCCTTGTCCCGATAACCGAGGAATGCGGCTCCACCAGTGGGGACCATGCTGAGGTGCGGGTTTGTGTCGTATCAGCCATCGACTTTACTCCGGGTTCCGTCTGCAACCTGTCGCAACATGGCTGCCGGGCAAGTGCCCTGATTCACGATAGGCATCTTATTCCCGACCTTCTTCGGCTGTGGTTGTGAGTACTTGCTGGCCCGATTCCGCGTCGGATGGGGCAAGATGAAGCGAGACATCATAATCGCCCAATACTGCCTGAATCGAACGGGCAGCGGTCTCCAGAACATCCCCCATCGTGGAGGCGGTTTGCAGCCTTCCGGCGATGTCTCCTAGAATTTGCTCACGCTGCGCCCGCAGACGGCTCTTCTGGAAGAGCTGCGCATTCTGATACGCCAAACCAAACTGATCTGCAAAGGCCTGAAGCAGGGTTGCGTCTTGCTGCGTGAAGAATCCGGGCGTGGCGCTATCCAGATTCAGGAACCCAATCAGATGATCTTCGATGAAGATGGGTGCGCCGATATAGCTCTTTACCCATGCAGTCTCTGGAGTCTCCACCCAGTCTTCATAGTTTGCTGTGTCGGAAATCACAACAGTCTTTCGCTGATCGCGCATCGTCCGCAGGTTGTCAACGGCATCGGGTGGAATACGAAGTTCCAGCAGTTTCGCTTCGTCGATGCCCTGTGCCGCATAGCCGCGCATGACGAGGGCTTTTGCTTCGCCTTCCTCGATGACCATAATATTGGCGGCGTCGTGCGGGATGACCTCATCGAGGTTATCCAGCACAGAGTTGAGCAGGTAATCCGGGTTCAGGCTGCTGGAAAGTACCGAGGATGTATTGACCAGGGCGTGCTCGCGCACGGCAGCTTGCTGCGCGCGTGCAAGCAGAATCTGCGAACCAATCACCAACGCCGCCTGGTCAGCGACATTGCGGCATACACGAGCCTGATCGGAAGAGAACGGCATCCCGGATTGCGTTTCAAACACCAGCGCACCAATCCAGGTGGCCCCGGTGGTGATCGGGATCATCATCAGGTTGTAGATCCCCTGTGACTGTAGACCGCTGCGTGTCTCCTCACTCAGGCGTTTGTCGTCGCTCAGATCATTGAAGATCAGGCTTGCGCGTGAGAAGGGGAACTGACCGAGCACCGGAGCTGCTTCGACAGGATAACGCTGTCCACTCTCTGGAATCTGTGTTTGACGATCTTCCCAGATCGCAGCCTCTTCCAGATAGACTACATCTCCATGAGGATCAGGGCCGGCAACATACAGCCGAATACGATCTGCCTCACTCACCAGAGCAAGTTCAGAGAGAGATGTCTCATAGGCTTCCTGCAAGTTCTGGACAGAATTCAAGGCCAGCGAGGTACTGTACAGCGACGTCGTTTCTTCCAGCGATTCCTGGAGGCGCTCGAAGGTACGTGCATTCTCCAACACGTCTGCGATCTGCTCTGCTACCTGCTCATAGATAGCAGAATCAATATAGGCAGGCTGACTTGACTTCTCAAGCCCCACATTCAGCGTGCCCAGCGTTCGATCCCACGTTCGTAGGGGAGCCACAACCATAGTATCTGCACCTGCCTGGTGCCAGAGTGCCGCATCTGCCGGACCAAAATCACCCGTCTCAACGATGGGTTGATGATTACTGATGGCTTTTTCAAGGAGCGTCCCCTTCCAATCGATCTGATCGGGAAGTGCGGTTCCCTTGAAGGTCATCGTTTGCGCCGTAGGGCTGTCTGCTTGATAAAGCGAGATACTCAGGTGGGCAATCGGATAAACGGCGCTCAGGCTCTTTACAATCTGTGCTCCCACAGTGTCTATATGGAGAGTTCCCGCCAGGGAACGCGACAAGCTCACGACGAGATCAAGAGCCTCAGTTTTGCGGCTCAGGGCGTTGAGTAGAAAGAGGTTATCCAGCACAGTGGCAGCCTGAGCAGCCAGCATTTCCAATGTCTGTACTTCGTGCTCAACGTAGGCGTGAGGGCGATTTGTGGCGATGGTCAGGTAGCCGACGGTGCGGTCATGCCCGATCAGCGGAAAGATCGACAGACTGGCGGCCCGAATCGTCTGGCGAGCATAGTCGCGCACTTCGGGCGAGGCGGTGGCATCCGTCTTCAGGTTCGAGATGACCAGAGGCTTCCGCCCAAGCTGCATGCGTATCGCTGAGGGAACATCATCGTCAAGACCGATCCCCCGATAATCCGAAACGGCGATGGCCTCCGTGACCGCTTCCCCGGACGAGCCAAACCCGATCTGAACAATCGTGACGCGGTCAATCTCATCCCCCAGGACGCGCTCCCTCAGCGTATCGATCATCGCTTCGGGCGTGGCAGCAGATGCCAGTTCGCGCATGGCAACCATAATGGGCCTGGCGGACGAATAGACCTCATCCAGATCACTTGTCAAACGCTTCAGCATGCCAGTTCTCCCGCGATCCTTCGATCCGCTAGTGGATTTCCCAAACAGCTTCCCCGTTCAAGACGCGCCGAATTTGCTCTGGGAAGCGATCCGGGTCGAGAGGCTTCGAGAGAAACCCGTCAAACCCTGAATCCTGCGCGCGCTTCATCTGATCGACGCTCGCTTCCGCTGTAACAGCAACCACCAGCGTATCTTTGAGGCGGGCATTGGAACGAACTTTTTCGAGCGCCTGAAAGCCATCTTCGTACGGAAGACGGATGTCCATCAGGATCAGATCAATGCGCGGAAGCGTGTCGGCGAATTCCACCACTTGCCAGCCGGATGTCTTCCACTCGCACCGCTGCACGCCCATATAAGCCAGCATACGCGCGATCAGCACAAAGTTAGGGACATTATCTTCCACGACCAGCACATGCGCCTGAGCGGGATCGATCTGAGCCGTTGCACGTGCTGGCGGGGCGGAGGCTGGCGCATCGGCCTTGACCTCCGGTGCGGTCCCTACCGCAGCCTTGTCTGGTGACGGGGCTGTCTCTTCTGACTTGACCAGAGTCTCCACTTTTTCCGCAGGAGCAGGAGCCTCGACAGGGGGTGCAGGCGGCGCAGCCGAAGGCGCAGGTGGCGTGAGTGACACAGGTGGCGCGGGTGGCACAGGTGGTGCGGGTGGCACAGGTGGTGCGGGTGGCGCGGCCCCCGGAACGTGCATCAGAGTTACTTTGGCGACCTCGCCTGGCTTCTCATTGACCGTAGGCGGTGACGATGATGGTGGTGGTGGAGTTACCTGCTGCGACGGCACAGGTGCGCTCGGTGCGGCGGGAGGTGGCGGTGGCGGCGCGGCAGGACGCAGCGTCTCTGCGGGAGCCTCTGTCTTATCCGCAGTGGCTTCTTGAATGGGCATCTTTTTCTCTTCTTGTGGTTCTGGCGATGAGGAGTCAGTTGGTTTTTCTTTGCTGACGTCCCCGTTCAGAGTTTGATCACTGGGTTTCTGATCTGTCATACTGATCGACCTTTGGCCTGGTTGGTCAGGATACCGGGGGAAAAAGTTGTTCCCCCAACGAACACGTTTTCCTGTCACATAGGCATATTGGAATGCCGAGTTTTCCGAGTATCGCTATGATTCCGTGCTGCTCTCAGCCGAGTTTGACCGGGTAGTGCTGGCTTGCGTGGGTGGTTTTTGCGGCGGCGGCGGCGGCGGCAGAAAACGGGCAGGAACCGTTGGCGCAGGCGGTGGTGGGTTCGAATAAATGCGCGGTGCAGGAGCACTCGGTGCAGGCGCGGCTGGCCGATGAATGACCGGCGGCGGCGGCGCAGGGGCGGAAGCGGGAACTGTGTGAACTTCTGCCGCTGCGGGGGGCAGTTTGCGCGGGCCTGAGTTTTCACGCAGATGATCGGCGATCTGCCTCGGCAGCAGGTCAATATCCACAGGCTTGGGAATATACCCATCAAGCCCCGCATCCAATGCCTTCTGACGGTCACCTTCCATAACGTTCGCTGTGAGAGCCACAATCGGCGTATAGGTCAGGCTACCATTCCTGCGAATGCGCGCAGCACACTCATACCCATCAATATCTGGCAGGTTGATATCCATCAGGATCAGATCGGGTTTTGCCGATTCCGCTGAGGCTATCCCGGCCAGACCATTTTCCGCTTCGACAACGGTAAACCCTTCCGATTCAAGCACACGCTTGATCAGAATCCGATTTTCAAAGTTGTCTTCCACATACAGGATGCGACCACGTGTCATCCCTGAATACCGCCCTTACCCGATGCTATGCAACCATTATGCTTGTAAGAGTGTAGCACGATCATGGACAGGCAATGTGACAATTCCATTACAGCTTGAATTCTTCCGTTCCGCAGGTAGTTCTGATGTTTCCACATGAGCCTGTCAGAGAGCTTCTCCGAAGAGTGGCTATCCCCCCAGAGGAGCTTTTTCGTACTATAGATGATATTCCACCAAAGTACAACAGGCTGTGCTCCCAGGACAGGCGAGCACAGTCAGTCCCACTTACTATGGAAGAAAGGGCCGTAGAATGCCAGTAGGTATACTACCCATCTTGCTCATCCAGGGCAGGCAGTGATGCCCCACTCCAGTGCGTCGGGCTACAGGAAGAGCCGCAGGAAGATCAGCGTCACCATACCGCCCAATGCCAGCCCACCGAGCGCATCTGATACGAAATGTACACCCAGCAGCACCCGTGAGATCGCGATGAGCAAACCCCACGCTGCGACGAGTGGCTTCGCCCACGGAGGCGCGAACAGGACGCCCAGCATGATCATCACCCCGCCCCGCGCCGAGTGCCCCGACGGAAATGCGTGAGGGTCGATCCGCCGCGTGAACTTCCCCCACTCCCCGATGGGCCGCGCCCGCCGGATGATTACCTTGAACACCTGCACCACCCCGGCGGTCCATAGATCGGCAGTGAACCACACCGCGATCAGTGCGCGTAGATACGCATCCCCCAGCCAGAAGCCCAGCGCCATCACCGGAACCAGTGTCAGCGCATCGCCGGAGTGCGTGATGGTTGCTGTCAGTGCCCGAAGAACTCCGGGCTGCTCGCCAACACTCAACGTGCTGCTGAAGGTCGCATCAGCGATCAGCCAGCGGTTGAGCCACGGTCGGCGCGTCTCTCCTGCTTCGTCGTCGGATTCAATACGCCACGCCGGGGGCCGATTCCGCATCCGCCACACCCGCCCGCTGGGATACCCGACCATCTTAGCGAAGTCCCCTGCTACCCGCAGGATCGGAACCCACACCGCCGCGATCAGTTTTTCCCACGCAGTGAGATCACCCCACTGCTCCACCAACCGTTGATACGGTCTACCG
>JAHEME010000643.1 GCA_024643825.1 Chloroflexota bacterium
ACCATCAGGCGACATATTCTATAAATTGGCTCGCTATAATTTTATTCCACCAGGATCTCTCATGCTGCGAGGTTCACTGCTTAGTAGAAGTTACCGTTTTCAAGAATCTATTGACCTTGGTGAGGATTGGTTATTTGCTCTATCTCTGGCTGGGGACATGCCTTTTCACTATTGCAACGAACCGCTTGTATATTATCGACACCACAATGACATGACTGCAGAACACTGGTTTAAGCTCGATCCGAGAGCATTTCAACTTTATCCACTCATTTACCGTATGGGCGCATTCCAGAGCCTTTCAAGATATTATCGGTCTCGGATATTCTTGTCCCACGCCATTCAGCAGATACAGATGGGATACTTTGCGGAGGCAAGAGAGACTTTACAAATGGGCATTGGTAGATCTCCACAATTCTTGCCTTTCTATTTTGCGTGGATTTTCGCGTCTATGGCTCATCGTTTCTCGATCAAGAGGGTCTGACATTCTTCGCATCTCAACGGCGGATTGCAAAAGCAAACTAATCTCTGTGACTCGTCCAATGATCCGGCTTCTATATGTGAATGAAATCAGCGAAATCGGTGGAGCCGAGCGAGCACTGCTTACCCTTGTGGAAGGGTTAGACCCTGAATGCTATCATCCACTGGTAGCATGCCCGGATGGCCCGCTTGCGCATGAACTGGAGCGGTTAGGCATTCAGCACATCGAGTTCAGTTTCCGCGCGCGCAAGCTCAAAACAGGGATACCTCTCAAATCCGCTGTTCGCATCGTGAATCCACTTGCGCTTCTGCAAAAGATTTTGGAAGGTGTCACGCTCTCAGCCCTCGTACGCAAACATGAAGTGGACATAATTCAGTCATTTAGCCTGTCAGCCCATATTGCCGGAATCGTTGCTGCCCGGTTACGTTGCAAGCCAATTATCTGGCATATCCATACCTTTTTCCCAACATGGCTGTATCGGTTTTGGCTGCCTGACCGACTGGTATTTGTCTCTCATAGCGCCTTGATATCTGCGTTTGGAGATAACTCACCGCCTACGGCTTCCGTGATATCCAATGCCCAGGATTTCGCCAACCTAGATCCTGGTCATATCGAGTATCGTAATCTTCGTAGGGACTTGGAGCTTGACTCGCAACAACCTGTTGTACTGGTTCTATCACGTATTAGCCCGGAAAAGACCCTCCACAACATTCTCAATGCTTGGCCCCATGTTTTGGCCCAGCATCCCACTGCCAGATTGATCATTGCCGGGGACTCTGCAGACGAACAACACAGGTACAGGCAGGAGTTGAATGAACTGGTTAGTAAACTTGCCATTGAAGACAGCACATTGTTCGTAGGTTGGCGGAATGATGTTGCGGACTTGCTATTCGCAAGCGACGTGCTTGCTTTTCCCTCTGAGAACGACACGGCAGGAAGAAGTATTCTTGAAGCGATGGCAATGTGCAAGCCGGTAGTAGCTCTTCGCGCAGGTGGCGTACCGGAACTCATTGTGGATGGGGAAACGGGTCTCCTTATTGAGCCAGGAGATGTAGATGGATTTGGTCGCACAATTGCCAAGTTACTTGGCGATGCTGTTATGCGACAAAAAATAGGAAGTACTGCCCGTAGTTATGTTCTCGAACATTTTCAGGTGGACGAGCACATTCACAAATTTGAAGAACTCTATACAACGATATCTCCCGCTAATCTGTGACAGGAGGGATCGAGTGAAGAATACCCACGTACAGGGTGATAATAGCGATCTCCTAAAAGTCTCATTTATTGTTGTAACATTTCAGCGCCTTGAATTCCTCAAGCAATGCCTCCAATCTATTTATCTCCAGGAAGCACTACCACAATCTTATGAGATCGTCGTGATTGACAATAGTGGAGATGCTGTGATCCCGCTGCCTCCCCGACCCGGCATTCAAGTTCGCCATGAAAAACCAGCTACCAATCTGGGGGCCGCCGAGGGGCGAAACCTCGGAATGGAATTGGCTCGGGGTGAATATTTCATTGGACTTGATGATGACGCGGTTTGGCATTCTTCCAACGATGTGGCCCGCATGGTCAGTCACTTGGATCGTGATAATAAGTGTGGAGCTGTTGCGGTCAAGAGTCTGATGCCCAATGGAGGAATCATTGTCCCTGAGCTGCCACATCCGAATAAGAGAATGATCATGAGTAGTCGCGAACCAATTGAAGTTCCGTACTTTTACACAATGGGTATTGCACTACGTGCAGAGGTCTTCCATAAGGTTGGGGGGTATCCGTCTCGTTTTGGAATCTACATGGAAGAGGTTGACCTTAGTCTACGGCTTCTCGATGCAGGCTATAAGATCTTATACGATCCAGAAATTGCAGTAATTCACTACAAGTCGCCTAAAGGGCGGCCTATCCAGGGATCGCAATATTGGCTACAAAGCTCGATTAACAAAGCACGCATCGGATGGCGGCTCTTGCCGTTTCCTTATCCTCTTACCATAATGTTAATCTGGAGCTTCGCCACATTGATCAAGACACGCAGTCTCAAGGTCATGGCTAATATCTGGAAGACGATCTGGGGCGAGCGTGGACTGCTCAAACAGGAGCGTCATCCAATTCGCTTCGATACAATTCTCTATCTTCGCCGTATCGGTGCGCGATTGCTATATTGATCGGG
>JAHEME010000075.1 GCA_024643825.1 Chloroflexota bacterium
GGGCGGGCCTATCACCTGTTCGACTATATTGGCGCGCCTGATGCAGAGCGTGTGATCGTGCTGATGGGTTCTGGCGCGGAGGCAGCGCAGGAAACAGTCGAGTGGATGGTGGCGCAGGGCGAGAAGGTCGGGGCGATCAAAGTGCGGCTGTACCGTCCGTTCTCGGCTGAACATCTGCTGGCGGCGCTCCCATCGACGACACAGAAGATTGCCGTGCTCGACCGCACCAAGGAGCCAGGTTCGCAGGGTGAACCGCTGTATCTGGATGTGGTAGCGGCCATCAGTGAGGGTATGGCAAACGGCACGACACCCTTTGCGCAGATGCCCCGGATCATCGGAGGGCGCTACGGGCTTTCTTCCAAAGAGTTCACGCCAGCGATGGTCAAGGGCGTGTTTGACGAGATGCTTCAGGAAACCCCGAAGAATCATTTCACTGTCGGCATCCTGGATGATGTGACGCATACGAGCATTGACTACGATCCGGCATTCGATATCGAACCGCCGGATGTGGTGCGCGGAATCTTCTGGGGATTGGGCGCGGATGGAACCGTCGGTGCGAACAAGAACTCGATCAAGATCATCGGGGAAGAAACTGAGAACTATGCGCAGGGCTATTTTGTCTACGACTCGAAGAAGTCGGGATCATGGACGGCCTCGCATCTGCGGTTTGGGCCACGCCCGATCCACAGCACCTACAAGATTGGCAGGGCCAGCTTCGTCGCCGTACATCAATTTGGTTTTCTGGATCGGTACAAGATTCTGGAGAGCGCCGAAGAGGGTGCGGTGTTCCTGCTGAATGCGCCTTATGGCCCGGATGAAGTCTGGGATTATCTGCCGCGCAGCGTGCAGGAGCAGATCGTCGCCAAGCGTCTGCGGTTCTACACCATCAATGCCTACGAGGTGGCGAAGGAAACAGGTATGGGGGTGCGGATCAACACGATCATGCAAACATGCTTCTTCGCCATCAGCGGCGTGCTGCCGCGAGAGGACGCCATTCAGCAGATCAAAAATGCGATTAAGAAGACGTATGGCAAGCGAGGCAAGGCGGTTGTAGAGCAGAACTACGCGGCGGTTGATCAGGCACTGGCGAATCTGTATGAAGTCGCTGTGCCCGATCAGGCGACGGGCACGCACGAAATGCCTCCGCCCGTGTCAGCCGCTGCACCGGAATTTGTGCAGACTGTCACTGGCGCGATGATCGCGGGGGATGGCGATTTGCTCCCGGTCAGCATGCTGCCCGATGATGGAACCTACCCGACCGGAACGACTCAGTGGGAGAAGCGAAATATCGCGCAGGATGTGCCCGTATGGGAGCCTGACCTGTGCATTCAGTGCGGGAAGTGCGTGCTGGTGTGCCCCCACGCTGTAATCCGCGCCAAGATGGTCGATCCGGCGATGCTGGCAAATGCCCCCGAAGGCTTCAAAGTTGCCAATTCCCGCTTCAAAGAGATGCGAGATGCGCAATATACGCTGCAAGTTGCCGTCGAAGACTGCACCGGATGCACGCTGTGTGTGGAAGTTTGCCCGGCTAAGGATAAGAGCGCAGTGGGACGAAAGGCGATCAATATGGAGCCTCAGCTACCACTCCGCGAAACAGGGCGCATTGACTGGGAGTACTTCCTGAGTTTGCCGGAAGTAGATCGTCACAATGGCGTCTCGTTTACGAATGTTAAGAATGTGCAGCTTTTACAGCCACTGTTCGAGTTCAGTGGTGCATGCGCAGGCTGTGGCGAGACTCCGTACCTCAAACTAATGAGCCAGCTTTACGGGGATCGCACCATCATTGCCAACGCGACAGGATGCTCCAGCATCTATGGGGGCAATCTGCCGACGACTCCCTGGGCGCAGAATGCGGAGGGTCGCGGCCCGGCGTGGAGCAATTCGCTGTTTGAGGATAATGCCGAGTTTGGGCTTGGGATGCGCTTGACGGTGGACAAGCAAACGCAGTATGCTCGCGAACTGGTCGAGCGTCAGCACGACAGTATTGGTGAAGAACTGGCGGATGCTCTCCTGATGGCGGATCAGAGCGATGAAGCCGGAATCGAAGCGCAGCGTGAACGAGTAGCCCTGCTGAAAGATATCCTCGCAGGGAAGAATACGCGCGCCAGCAAGGATTTGCTGAGTCTGGCCGATGTGCTGGTCAAGAAACATGTATGGATCGTGGGTGGTGACGGCTGGGCTTATGACATCGGCTACGGTGGGTTGGATCATGTGCTGGCAAGCGGGCGGGATGTCAATGTGCTGGTACTGGATACTGAGGTCTACTCGAATACGGGAGGCCAGTCATCGAAGGCCACCCCACTTGGCGCAGTAGCGAAGTTTGCCGCTGCCGGGAAGCCAGCCGGGAAGAAAGACCTTGGTCTGATGGCAATCTCGTATGGCAATGTGTATGTGGCACAGATCGCTATGGGCGGTAATGATGGACATACGGTCAAGGCGTTCCTTGAAGCGGCTTCGTATGAAGGCCCCTCACTGATCATTGCCTACAGCCAATGCCTGATGCACGGGTTTGATCTGGCAAAGGGCATGGAGCAGCAAAACCTGGCCGTAGCTTCAGGCTATTGGCCGCTGTTCCGCTATGATCCGCGCCGCAGCGCCGAGGGTCTCAACCCATTCCAGCTTGACTCGAAGGCTCCCCACATCCCGTTGAAGGACTATGCCTACAACGAGACCCGTTATCGGATGCTGGCGCAGTCGATGCCAGAACGAGCCGCGATGCTGCTGGCAGATGCCCAGCAGGCTGTCTATGATCGATGGGTGAAATACGAGAAGATGGCTCATACAGAGGTCGCCGCACCAGAAGTTATTGCAGCACCATAGCACACCTTTTCACTACGTATGAGGCGGCATGTTCGCCAGGAGAAGACGATGGACCTGACAACAACCTATCTGGGAATGACTCTCAAAAACCCGATTGTGCCCTCCGCTTCACCCCTTTCGGAAAGCGTGGATAGCATCCGGCGGCTGGAAGATGCGGGCGCGGGGGCAGTCGTGATGTACTCGCTATTTGAGGAGCAGATCACATCTGAGTCGCACATGCTCGATCATTATCTGAGTATGGGAACCAACAGCTTTCCTGAGGCATTGAACTTCTTCCCGGAGATGGAAGACTACAATACTGGGCCGGATGAATATCTGACATTGATCAGTGATGCGAAGGCCGCCGTCGATATTCCGATCATTGGTAGTCTGAACGGGGTCTCTACAGGCGGCTGGATTGAATTTGCGGAGAAAATTCAGGAGGCCGGGGCGGATGCTCTGGAGCTCAACATCTACTTCATCCCGACTTCAATCCATATGACCGGAGCAGCGATCGAGCAGATGACGCTCGATGTCGTCCATGCTGTGAAGAAAGTGGTGAGTATTCCCGTAGCTGTCAAACTCAGCCCGTATTTCAGCGCGACGGCGAACATGGCTTATCAACTGGTAGAGGCTGGGGCTGATGGGCTGGTGCTGTTCAACCGGTTCTATCAGCCCGATTTTGATCTGGAAAAGCTGGAAGTCATCCCGAATCTGGTGCTCAGCGGCCCGAATGAGATGCGTCTGCCTCTGCGCTGGGTGGCGATTCTCTATGGGCAGGTTCAGGCTGACTTTGCGCTCACCAGCGGTGTTCACCGATATACCGATGTGCTCAAGGCGCTGATGGCCGGGGCCAACGTCGCGATGATGGCTTCCGAACTGCTCAAGTTTGGCCCGGATCGGATCGGCGTGATGTTGGCGGAAATCGAATTGTGGATGGAAGAGAATAGCTACGATTCGGTGACACAGATGCGCGGAAGCATGAGCCAGCAGCATGTAGCTGAACCCGCTGCCTTCGAGCGCGCTAACTACATGAAGACGCTGCGATCGTGGCGGCAAGACCCGGCAGGGCAAGGTTTCAAGATCGGACTGCGACGCTAAGATTTGCTACGAGGTATACAAAAGAGTCCTTTTCACCACACGGATGAAGAGGACTCTTTGATTTCTGATGAGAGGATTTCTATTGTACTTCGGCTACCGGGATCAGCCCGTGCTCTTCGAGATAGGCGATCACATGGCTGGCGCTCTCTTCGACGGTCTGTTCATGGGTGGGGATCAGGATGTCTGGATTCTCAGGCGCTTCATATGGGTCTGATACGCCTGTGAAGTTGGCGATCTCCCCGGCAAAGGCTTTGGCATACATGCCCTTCACATCGCGGTCGGCACAGACTTCCAGCGGCGCATGCACGAACACTTCGATGAAGTTGGTGGTCTCCTGACGCACCATGTCGCGCTGCGCCTGATAGGGAGAAATGAAGCTGCACACCACACCCACGTTGTTGCGAGATAGCAGCTTGGCGACAAACGTCACCCGCTCGATGTTCTTATCCCGATCTTCCTTGCTGAAGCCAAGGTCGCGGGTAAGCGACTCGCGTACGACGTCGCCATCCAGCCGCTCGAAGCGGACACCGCGTTCTTTGAGTTTCGTCTCAAGCAGACGGGCAATCGTCGTTTTCCCTGCACCGGAAAGCCCGGTCATCCACAGAGTAAATCCTTCTTGCTGCATCAAAATCAACCTCACTTAATCTTCAAATTTTGGTAACGAGGCGAGAGTATATCCAAAGTAGGAACACGGGACGAATCGACGCAGCACAAAGGGAAAAATGCGCTATAATGATTCCATTGTTCCCGTTGATGGGATGATTGATCCTTATGGAGACATCGTTCAATCTAACACCATTATATTGTCCAGAGGCACTGATCCTGATGGTCATGCGTGGATCGCTGCGCCTGCGGAGGGTCGGGACGCCTCGCAGGGATCGACGCGACTGGAGGGGGTGCACCCTCTGACGGACCGACGAAGTCAGGCATCTATGCCGCCAGTCCCAATCTGGCGGTTTTTGTTTGCCAGCATGGAACCAGTACACTATTGACGCACACCTGAGGAGAACACAGTATGTCTGAAATCATTCACGTTTCTGTAGCGTGGCCGTATGCCAATGGAGATCTGCATGTGGGCCATCTGGCGGGAGCCTACCTCCCTGCCGACGTCTTTGCACGCTATCATCGGCTGAAGGGGAATCGAGTTCTGATGGTCTCCGGTTCCGATTCGCACGGGACACCCATCATGGTGACTGCCGACAAGGAAGGGATCACCCCACGTGATGTGTTCGAGAAATATCACCGCCGATTCCTTGAGACGCAGAAGAATCTGGGAATCAGCTATGATCTGTTCACGCATACCGATACCGAGAATCATCATCAGATCGCGCAGGATTTCTTTTCGATGCTGCTGGAACGGAAAGCTCTGTATCTGGATACGCAGCAGATTCTCTTCGACGAGCAGGCCGGGCGGTTTCTGCCGGACCGTCTGGTAGAAGGAACCTGCCCGGTTTGCGGCTATGCGGATGCACGCGGCGATCAGTGCGACAATCACGGCGGACTGCTGGATGCGCTGGAACTGATCAATCCCCGCAGCAAGCTCACCGGGAGCACCCCGGTAGTGCGCGAAACGCAGCACTACTTTCTCGACCTGGCGCGGTTCAAAGAAGCGCTGCACGAATATCTACGTGACAAAGACTACTGGCGGCCTAACGTGATCCACTTTGCGCGTAACATGGTGGACGAACTGCGGGGGCGACCGATCACACGGGACATCGATTGGGGGATCAATGTTCCCCTTGAAGGGTGGGAGGATAAGCGGCTGTATGTGTGGTTCGAGGCCGTGATGGGCTACTTTACCGCCTCGATAGAGTGGGCGAAGAATAGTGGTCAGCCGGAAGCGTGGAAGGATTGGTGGTACAACCCGGATGCGAAGATTTACAACTTCATCGGGAAGGATAATATCCCGTTCCATACGGTGATCTGGCAGGCAGAACTGCTGGGCGTTTCCGGGATCTATGATGGCGACCGCCCGATCACACTTCCGTATGATGTCCCCGCCAACGAGTTCATGAATGTGCAGGGAGCGCAGTTTTCCAAAAGTCGTAACTGGGCGATCTGGCTGCCGGATGTATTGGAACGTTACGACCCGGATGCGATTCGCTATTACGTGGCAAGCGTGATGCCTGAAACGAGCGACAGTGAATTCACCTGGCAGGACTTTGTTGCCCGCAACAACAACGAACTCGTCGCATGGTGGGGCAATCTGGTCAACCGGGTGCTCAAATTCACGTATAAGAATTGGGACGGCATGGTTCCTGACCCGGGCACGCTGCGACCGATGGATACCGAACTACTGGCGAAGGTTCACGCAGGCTTTGAGATCGTAGGGAGCAATTTGGCAGAAGTGAAACTGCGGCGTGCGCTGGGCGAGGCGATGGGGTTGGCGCGCGAAGTCAATGTGTACCTGGATTCAGCGCCGTGGTTCGGAGTCATAAAGCAGGATAAGCAGACCGCCGCCACGACGGTGTACACCGCGTTGCAGGCGATCACACATCTCAACACGATGCTGGCTCCGTTCCTCCCTTTCACAGCCCAGCAGTTGTTTTCCATGCTGGGATTCGAGGGACAGTTGTTTGGCGAGCAGCGCATTGAGACTGTTTCCGAGACCTCGCGCGATCACGAAGCTCTGATCTATGACGGCGCGCAAGCTGTTGGTCGCTGGGAGCCGCGTGAGCTTCCTGTCGGGCAGAAGCTGCAAGAACCCGCCGCTCTATTCAAGAAGCTGGACGAAGACGTGATCGAAGAGGAAATGGCTCGTCTGGGACAGTAAGGCTCAGGAAAATACAGAAGGGCAGGCCGCCTGCCCTTTCGCTTATCCCCCGGCGAGCTTTACCTGTGCGTCGAGGATGTCGGGGGTGATCATGCCGCTATGACGGTAGATGATCTGCCCGGCAGGATCGATGATGAGTGTGGTCGGGAGGCCATTGATCCCCTGGCTGATGGCGATGCTGCTGGTTGGGTCTACCAGCGCAGGGAAGGAAAACCCGTTCTGTTCCATGAATGCCCGCGCCATCAGAGGGTCTTCCCCATCGTTGATGGCTACGAGGATGAAATCCCCATCGGGAAGATGCGCCCGATAGTACGCATCGAGATCGGGCATCTCCTCACGGCATGGAGGACACCACGTTGCCCAGAAATTTACGGCGACGGTTTTCCCCGAATAATCGGATAGGGTGAATGGCTGCCCATTGACATCCTGAAGAGTGAAATCAAACCGATCCATCCGAGCATTCGCGCCGGAGAATAGCATCAGCAGCAAAGCTCCCAATAATGCTACGATCCCAATCAGCACAAGCGTCCTGGGAAGCTTGCGTCTGTGCGAATCTGTATGCCTATTCTGGCGAGATTGAGTCATTATCCTGTTCCATCCTGGTGATTTCTTCTTATTTCATCTTATTTCATCTTATCCCATGCCGATAGCCTGCGGGTACGAAGACTCTCACCCTTTTTTGAGGAATATATCATCAAGAATCCTGATGGCTGGATGATTGTTGTCCTGTTGTAGTGGTCTGCTATGTGTGCTACGCTCTGCGTAGTTCCAGCGAAATCACTTCAGAGGGGGAAATAGCATGAACGAGGCTGGTCATGTGCTGGTCATTGGAGGAGCCAACCTCGATATTCGGGGCCGCCCGATACGCACCCCCGTATCGAGCAGTTCGACGCCCGGCAGCATTCAGATCAGCCCTGGTGGAGTTGCTCGCAACATCGCGGAGAATCTGGCACGGTTGGAAGTTGAGACGATCCTGCTGACAGCCGTCGGGGATGACGATGGCGGGGAACGTATTCTTGGGCAGGCGGCTGGCGCAGGCATCGATATCAGCGAAGCATTGATTGTCGAAAACGCCCGGACGGGCGCGTATATGGCGATCCTTGATGAGGATGGCGGGCTTGTGACGGCTATTGACGATAACAGCATCATGAAGGCGCTTACACCCGCGTACTTCCAGCAACGGAAGGCGCTCTTTGAAGAGGCTTCGCTGGTCGCCGTGGATGCGAATTTGACTCCCGATTCGCTGGCGACTGTTGTGAGTCAGTGCCGCGAATATGACGTGCCGCTGTACGGTGATCCTACATCTACCGCACTTTCGGAACGATTTAAGCCTCATTTAGTCAGTTTTTCGATGATCTCGCCAAACGCGTTGGAAGCGCAGGCATTGTGCGGAAAATTCTTTGATGCCAGCGATCCTGATGCGGCGCTGGTGGCCGCCAACCAGTTGATCGGTATGGGTGTACAAACGGTGTTCATTGCACTGGCGGAGTTTGGGGTGATCTACGCGACCAACGAAACACGAGGGCATGTTACCGCCTTGCAGACGCCCATTGTAGACCCAACAGGGGCCGGGGATGCGATGACGGCTGCGATCATCTTTGGCCTGCGTGAGGAGATTCCGCTGGACGAATGCGTGGCGCTGGGCGTGACTGCCGCCGCACTTACGCTTCGGTCCAGCGAGACGGTGCGTTCTGATCTCTCGGTCGATCTACTCTATGACGAATTGATTGTTTAGGCTCATGATCAACTCAGACTTTTTCAAAATTTCTCCTGATGTACAAGAGGCCCTCGCAGAGGGTCGCCCGGTGGTTGCGCTGGAATCGACTGTGATTTCGCATGGGCTGCCTCGGCCTACCAATCTAGAGACCGCGCGGTGTGTGGAAGCCGCCATTCGAGAAGAAGGAGCCGTGCCTGCCACCATCGGGATTGTGGAAGGCACGATCATTGTTGGTTTGAACGATGCTCAATTGGAGCATCTTGCTGATGCAGACGATATTCGTAAAGTCTCTCGGCGGGATTTCGGCATCGTGATTTCGCAGAAAGGTTCGGGGGCTACCACAGTTGCGGGCACGATGATCGCTGCGCACCACGCGGGTATTCAGGTATTCGCTACCGGCGGGATTGGGGGTGTGCATCGCGGTGACTCTGGCGACATCTCTGCCGACCTGCCGGAACTGGCGCAGACCCCGGTGGCGGTGGTGTGTGCCGGGGCCAAGGCGATCCTTGATTTGCCCCGAACGCTGGAATGGTTGGAGACGGCAGGTGTACCCATCATCGGCTATCAAACTGAGATGTTCCCGGCATTTTACGCGACCAGCAGTGATCTTCCTGTGGATGTATGTGTACAAACCCCAAAGGAGGTCGCTGCGATCCTGCAGGCGCGATGGTCGTTAGAGCCTCGTGGCGGGGTACTGATCACGGTTCCGCCCCCCTCCGATCTGGCACTCGCATCGGCAGACATGGAACAGGTGATAGAGGCGGCGCTGATCACAGCAAAGGAAGCGGGGATTCGCGGTAAAGAGGTTACACCCTTCTTGCTCACCCGTGTCAGTGAACTCACCGAAGGGCGCAGCCTTGCGGTTAATCTGGCTCTTTTGGAGCAGAATGCGCGCGTGGCTGCTCGGATTGCGGGTGCGATAGTATCTCACGAATAGCGACAAAATGTCGATTGCTGGTGAACGAGGCCGGGGTCGCAAGCCCCGGTTGTTTCTTTTCCATTCTATGAGGTCCTATGTCTGACATATCTTCTGCGAGAACTTCTCCACGCATTCAGGTTATTCTAGCTTTTGCCGCGATCTATCTGATCTGGGGGTCTACCTATCTGGCAATCCTGTACGCCATCGAATCCCTGCCTCCATTCTTTATGGCAGGCACACGCTTTCTGGTCGCGGGGAGTTTGATGTTTGCGCTGGCAAAATCGCGGGGGGCGGTGATGCCCACCCGGATTCATTGGCGGTCAACCCTGGTCATCGGCGCGTTGATGCTGATGGTGGCAAATGGAGGCGTGACCTGGTCGGAGCAGCGAGTCCCCTCCG
>JAHEME010000644.1 GCA_024643825.1 Chloroflexota bacterium
AAAATACGGGATCGTGCCATCACTCCGCAGGAAGGGGGCGCGTGCAGCAGGCGTAGCAGCGGCGAGCACCTGCGCCGAATCGCGCCAGATGGCAAACTCAGCGACATCCAGCCGCAGCACCCCGATGATCAACGCGGGAGTCAGCGCCAACCCGGCAATGATCAGCCAGCGCAGCCGCCACAGAGTCACCAGCATCAACCCCCACACGATCTCCTCATCCCCTAGATCAGTGAGACGGCGCGGATCCTGCTTCGAGTAGTGCATCTGCCGAGCTACTCGGTCGGCGCTGGCAACAGGCGCGATCAGCGCGGGAGCCAGCACGCCGCCCAGACTTACGCCCATCAGCAGCGCGCCCAGGGGACGGAAACTCGTGACCCAGGCGAGAACTGTCAACCCCGCGAGGATCGTCGCCGCCACGATGATCCCTGTGCCAACACGGCGCAGCGGCATCGGATGTTCGCGGCGCGCGTGGCGCAGCAGCGGGTTCGCCCACCACGTAGCAAGTGTCTGAGCAATTGTGTTCCATGATACCGAACGAACCCCATTCACACGCTGTACTATCTCTCCGCTAGGAGACGATTCCCTTGGTGGCCCGCATGAAGACCGATTCAAGGTCGCGGGTTTCTTCCATGAAGTGCATCACCGGGATTTTCGCCTTGACCAGCGCCGCCAGCAGATCGCTCACGTCCTGATCCTCCCCGGAAAGACTCACATACAACCGCGACCGCCCATTCTCCGCTTTGAGGTCTTCCACCGAAGCGACGGTAGCCATCGCCGCCAGTTTCTCTTTAGCCTCATCCACCTTCCCCAGCAGCGTGATCACGATCTCACGCTGCGGAACCAACTGGCGCAGCATCTCTTCCACGCTGCCCTGCATCACCAGTTCCCCGGCTTCGATGATGCCCACCTGCGTGCAGATTTCAGCGACATCGGCCAGGATGTGGGTCGAGAAGAAGATCGTCTTGCCCATGTTCGCCAGCTCGACCAGCAGCTCGCGGATTTCGACGCGGGCACGCGGGTCAAGACCGGATGCTGGCTCATCGAGGATCAACACCTGCGGGTCGTGGGCCAGGGTGCGAGCAAGGCATAAACGCTGCTTCATCCCACGTGAGAGGGAATCGACCATATCGTCGGCGCGATGTCCGAGATCAACCAGATCGAGCAAGTCACGGATCAGCGGTGGGCGTTCGGCTTCCGGGATGTCGTAGCACGCGGCGAAGAAGTCGAGGTATTCCCAGACTTTCATGTCATCGTAGACGCCGAAGAAATCAGGCATGTAGCCAATCACCCGGCGCACGTCGCGCGGTTGGCTGGTGACAGAATAGCCACCAACGAACGCTTCCCCCGATGACGGTTGCAGCAGCGTCGTCAGGATGTGCATGGTCGTCGTCTTGCCCGCCCCATTGGGGCCGACGAACCCATAGATCGCGCCCTCTTCAACCGACAGAGAGAGGTCTTTGACCGCCAGCACATTCTTGTATTTCTTATTGAGTTCGCGGGTTTCGATAATCACGGCCATTCAGCACGTCTCCACCAGAGTTATTTCCCAAACAGAGTCACATCAAACCGAGAGATCTTCGCTTCGGAAACGTCGTCCATTGACAGCGATAGCTGAACACCGCCGAGCGGATCGACAAAGGCCGCCGCATCAGGAATGGTGGTCGTACCCCAGAACGCCACGACAGACCTCCATTGCCCTGTGCGAAAGTTAAATATCTGCACTGTTGGACGGGGCGCTCCATTATAGGGAGACTCCATGTTCAACTGAATATGATCAATCTCAGGAACGGTGACCAGCGATAGCGGCTGAAAGCGAAACGTCACCTGACTGCCGCTGTACAAATAGAAATCATACGGACTGGTGAAGTATCCGGTCGAGTCATCCAGCAGCCGCCACGTCATCAGACTCGGCGGAATTACATCCAACCCCTGCGAGGTCGATGTCGAGATGGTGTCCAGTTCGATGAAGTAGAGGGCCTGATCCACCAGCTTTGAATTCGCGTTGAGAATTCCCATCGACACAGGCAGCGAGTCAGACCACCCGGTCAGTACTACATTGGTTCCATGCCATGCGCTGGTCATAATGCTGGTCACGAGGTTACAGCGCGCCTGAAGTTCCATGTTCGAATAGCATTCGTCCGTATGAACGATGTCCGCAATCAGCGGATCATAGACGTACGCATAATAGCCATAGCCGCCCGTATTCGGATACGGATCGAAGCCCGACCCGCCGGGGATCATTTGCCCTGTCCCCATCACCAGATCAATGTGGAGCACCTCGCCAGCCGCCAGTGGGTCAAGGCGCTGCGAGGCCCCCCCCGCGATGATGGCGACATCGGTGAGATCGACATTCCCACTGTTGACCAGATCACCCACCAGCCGCAGACCGACAGCGCCCGGTTGCAGACTCAGCGAGCCGTCAATGCGAGGAGCGTCTGCCGTGAAGCCTTCCACCACAAACGGTCTGACGGAACCGACATCGACCGATACCCCTTTCAGCGTGGAGGTTTCCGCCTGCTCAACGACCGTATCGCCGACCGTCGTCAGCGCGCCGCTGAACCCGGAGGGCATGGGGCGTGCAAGGAAACCCGACCCCATCGCAATATCGTAGCGAGTGCGTCGCGGCGACCAGAC
>JAHEME010000645.1 GCA_024643825.1 Chloroflexota bacterium
TCGTTCGGTAGTCAGTTCCATCTAGGCTGTCCTTGCTGCAATCGCCTTCACGATTTCCATCCCGGCCCTGAGCGCCCGTTCCTCTGGATCATAGGCCGGGTCATACGAGGCGATCCCCGCCGCCGCGATGGTGAATCGCTCCCTGATCAGCTCGATGGCGTGCAGCAGGTCGGCCAGGCTCAACCCCCCCGGCACGACGAACTGATTAGCCGGGGCCTCTGACGGATCAAGAATGTCCATGTCGATGTGCAGGTAGATGCGCTCGAAGTGCAAGGCCATGTGATCGAGCGCCGGAACCATCGCATGGTGAATCCCCACATTGGCGATGCGCTCCGGGGTCAGCACACACAGATCGGAGGAGGCCAGCAGCACGCGCTCCGCGTCGTCCAGATCGCGCGCGCCGACGTGCATCACGTTAAGTTCGGAAAGCGGCGCGAAGCCGGGGATGCTCCTTGCCAGCGCCGTCCAGCACCGCCCGGTGATCACCGACAGCGGCATGCCGTCGAGGAACCCGCTGGTCGTCGTCTCCGGCGTGTTGAAGTCGCCGTGGGCGTCAAACCAGATCACGCCGAGTGCGGGGTCGCGCATCCCCGCCACCGTGCCAATCGAAGCCAGCCCGCAGTTCCCCGCGAACACCAGCGGCATCCGATCCGCGCCGCTATCTGCGCCGCTATCTGCGCCGCTATCTGCGCCACGCGCCTCGTGGATGCGCTCCGCCAGTGCCCGGTGCAGCCGGAACGTTGTCCCGATCTCGGTGGGGAAGGGGGCATCTACCGAGACCACATCGAGCCGCACGTCGTGACCTTCGTCTGCCAGCGCGCGATCCACCCCCGCCTCGACGAAGCGTTCCGGCCCGATTCCCATGCGCTCCCCCTGATGCCCGGAATCATACGGGATAGCGAATATCTGAATGTCGGTCATGGCGGCGTTTCTCCCTCATGTGGTTGCCACCCCATTGAACACCAGACTCGATGGCGATGCAAAGGAGGAAATCTAGACCACGGAGAAACGGAGAAACACGGAGGAAAACCTCTTGCAGTTCTCCGTGCCCCTCCGTTTCTCCGTGTTGAAGAAGCCTTTCAGCTATCAGCCATCCGCCGATAGTGAATGTTCCACTGAACCTCCCACGTCATCCCGCCATCCTCGGATCGCTCCCAGTTCCATTCAAGGCTGTCCGGGGTGATCGCGTACCACACCATCCGCTGTAGAACGTGCTTCCCCTGCGCCACGTCGTCGCGGCTGAGGATCATCTTCTCTTCGATGTCGTCCCATTCCCCGGTGAAGTCGAGGTAGCTCCCCTGATTATCCACCCAGGTCTGATGCCAGCGCGTCCACTGCGGACTCCACGTCGAGACGCTCATCCCCACCAGCGGCGTCGAGGGCGTCCCATCGAACTGCTCCTCGATCACGCACCCACCCAGGATGCGCCGGATCGTATTCGTTCCCTTGCCGTCCTCGCCCCATGCGAGGCTCCACTTGCCCAGCCAGAAATCGAATTGGCGAACCTCCGGGTCGGAGCAGGGTGGTTGGTCGCTCATGAGTCTCTTCTCCTTGCGCGGTGTAGATCGGGCCCAGTTGCCGATCATACCCATTACCAGCCCTGTACAGAAAAAGGTTCAGCAACATTGTTGTATAATGCAGGCATGGAATACGCAATTGACATCCCACGAGATCAACTGACCGCGATATGCCAGAAGTACCATATCCGGCGCATATTGCTGTTTGGCTCAGTACTTCGCAATGACTTCAGCCCGGAGAGCGACATCGATGTGCTTGTCGAATTCGCGCCCGGTACTGCAAGAACCCTGCGTCACCTGGACGAAATCGAGGCGGTGTTCAGCACACTCTTTGGCAGGCCCGTCGATCTCGGAGAATACGCATCGGTGATCGAAGACCCGAACTATCTGCGGCGGCGCGAAATCCTTGAGTCGGCGGCAGTGATCTATGAATCGTGACGAGATTCTACTGCTCGATATCCTCATCGCTGCCCGAAAAGCGCAGCGGTACATCGGCGAGATGGGCGAGACAGAGTTTCGTGCAAGCGACCTGCATCAGAGTGCGGTCGTCCGGGAGCTTCAGGTGATCGGCGAAGCAGCACGCCAGATATCGGATGAGTTCAAGGAAGATCACCCGGAGTTCGACTGGCAGAGCATGGCAGGCATGCGAAATCGCTTGATCCACGAGTACTTCCGCGTCAGTCTGGAAGTTGTCTGGCAAACGCTCCGCGAGGATGTTCCTGATCTCGTCTCGGCAATTGAAGCCCTGATCCCTTCCGAAGATATAGAGTAATCGGCTGCTAGCCTTCCGGCGGAAACATCTCATCCACTGCCATCGACCATCCCGGCACGGCTGGCTCCGCTTCCGCAGCGTCGCCCCGTCGGTACACGCTGGGATTCTCCGGGTCGCTGGCCCGATACACCCACACCACATCGTCATGCAGTAGATCGACATCCCACACCACCAGCGTCCCGGCTGCGAAGTAGTCCGCCCGCTTCTGCGCGATCTCCCGTTCCGCGCGTGGGCCGTAGTCGTCTTTTTCCCGTACCTCGGCGGCGAACTGCGGCGCGCCCTCATAGAATTTCATGCCGGGAAAGGGGCCAATGAAGAAGGCGACATCCGGGCA
>JAHEME010000646.1:0-503 GCA_024643825.1 Chloroflexota bacterium
TCCTTTATCCGCCATCATCAGAACCTTGCGCAGCACCACCTCGGTATGCTGAAGCGGAGAAGTTGGCTCAAGGTAGGCCAGGATAAAGGGAGCCAGCCGCAGTTCCTCTGGTCCGCCCGCGATGGCCTCCGACATAGCGATGATATCCGCCAGCCCTCCCTCATCCCAGGCCGTGATGACCATCGGCTTGACGGTATTCTCTGTCATCGCCAGGAATGAGCGTCGGTCTGATGTTTCTATGGGCACATCAGAAGGCAGCGCCATCGACATCACAAAATCCAGATTGGGCAGCGAATCGGCCAGCCGAGCGGCGTTCTTCACATCCTCCAGTACCGAGGGCCGCCGCTCGCCCGTCTCCATATCGAGGGTGTTGGGCAGATCAGAGCCAGTGCCAAAGTACGAACGGTGGCCTTCCAGATAGACGCGAGGCTCGCCTGTTCGATTGCACAGCACGATGCGCGAGGGTGCATCCGTGATCGCAGTTTCAATCACCGCGGGAGGAA
>JAHEME010000646.1:513-2621 GCA_024643825.1 Chloroflexota bacterium
CCAGCGATGCCAGATGGATTTCATCCAACTGTGCATCGGTGAACATGCGATAGCCGGAGGGGCGTGAGAGATCGCCCTGCGCTGGCGTTGTCTTGTCTGCTTTGTGGGATAATTGATCTTTCGGCATCGTGTATGAAATCCTCTTGTTGCTGGCTGGTAGGATCACCGGGAACAGTAGTTAGGCCATTTCAGAAAAATAGCTAGCTCATTTTCCAGCCTCTTTTCATTCTGGAAAAGTCTTATTCTCCGAATTGTCATCGAATCCAGTGCAGGCTGGCAGGGAACCTACAGACCCGGCTTTCCGCCGGGCTGCTTCGCATGCTACTCTTGCTCGGATCGCCAAGTTAGCACGATCCTATCTATATGTACAAATGAGAAGGATCTACTTCGTCGCGAAGGGCGAACAATTCTTCCGCGTTAGGTGGCTCGATCTCGGACACGGCATCCGCTATCAATAGATCAAAACCAGTATTCTCGATCACATGATCGACTGTCACCCCCGGTGCAACTGCATCCAGCCGCATCCGTCGAGTTTCTTCATCGAATCCAAGCTGCCCCAGGCTGGTGATCACGGCCATCGGCCCGGTATTGGGGGGAAGGCCCGCCTCCTCGCGCGTACACGGGCCTGTCAGATAGCCTGGTGTGGTGATGAAATCACAGTGTTCGACAAAGCGACGCCGATCATGCTGCATGATGGCAATCGTTTGCCAGCAGAAGGAACCGACATCGTTTCCGCCGCCGCTGCCGGGGAGCCGCACTCTGGGATGATAGTAGTCGCCAATGACCGTACTATTGAGGTTGCCATAGGGGTCGATCTGCGCACCGCCCAGAAACCCGTAATCAATGAACCCACGCGCTGCCGTTTCCATGACATCGCATATCCCGGCAGCGATCAGCGCCCTGTGGAAGGTGGATGCGCCACCTACCGCCAGAGGAAGCTGCTCCAACATGGCGCCGGTTCCGCCGAACTCAAACACGGGAATCAAGTTAGGTGTGTAGAGCTTCTGGGCCAGAGACGCCGCCAGCATCGGCACGCCTGTGCCAATGAAGGCGGTTGTCCCATCCTGAAACAAGCGTGCGGCGACGCAGATCATGAACTCCGTTGGACTGTACTCAGGGTGTTTGCTATTGCCTGCCATCATCTCACCTCGCGTAAGTTTCGGAGGTTACGCATCTGATCCTCCCCCAGTTTTTCCAGATAGGCGATGTGGTCGGGAAGATCGGTGACCCACTCCTGTAGATAGGCGGCTGTGCCTTCCTCTGTCTGACTAGCATCTACCCAGGCTTTGATTTCCGGTTCATCCCGCCCATAGAGGTAAGCCATCTCTCCGGGGTGAGAGCCAAAGGGAGCCTCGACCACCGCATCTACCAGATAGTAGGGAATGCAGGTGTGCTCGGCACAGCACCGGATCACGTCGGTATCCACGATTTCTTCTGCACTGATGATCAGCCGCTTGCATGCGCGGGACATTTCCACGGCAAACCCGGTGATTCCTTCGATCTGGCAGTTGCCATAGCGGTCGGCACGATGTACATGGATCAGTCCCACATCCAGGATTAAGGCCGGGATCAGCGCGACCTGTATCCCGGTGAACGGATCGCGCGTCACCTTTGCTGCGCTGTATTTGAGCGTGTCTGTTCCCAGCATGGTTCGTACCGGGAGGAAAGGCACACCCATCGCTGCCGCTTTGAAGCGCCAGGTGATCGCGGCATTGCTCCATTCCACTGTGCGCATCTGGCCGCTCTCGACAGCCCGCCGCAGGGGAGCGCTCACGCCGTACACCTCGAGCCCAATGTAGGTGACATCAGCGGCGCTGACGAGGCCGGCTGCGATCAGCATGTCGAGTTCCAGCACACCCTGACCGCATACACGCAGATTGCCGATTCTCTGGCGGATAAGCTCTCGCGTTAGCGACATAGGTGCGCGAACCGTTCCGTAAAGCTCCGTGCCCAGATAGCCCCCCTCGGAGACGAAGGCTTCAACCGCCTCCTGTTCTGTCATCCGTTTGTCTTGCAGCTTATGAGACTTCTTCGAACGATTCCACTCCCGGAATTCATCCAGATCAAAAGGCTGGAGCATCTCGCCAACCCCTGCATCAAGGATTTCT
>JAHEME010000647.1 GCA_024643825.1 Chloroflexota bacterium
AGTGATCTGACCACCGACGCCGGTGCGTTCGATGTGAACGCGCTGGGGCAGTTACCGTAACCATACCCTCGTTTTATCCGATTGGGAGGCCAGTCATTGGCCTCCCAACCTTTCTCAAAGGGGCCAGCGCATGAATGTTGATCCCGCAAATGTTCAGAATGACCCGTCTGCAAGCATGGGGCAGGAACTCATGGCCCTTCAGCGGCGTCACAACATCGCCGAAGGAATTAAGGCCATTCTGATATGGCTCGCTCTCGTCGCCTTGCTCACCTTTGCACTGCTGCAGCTCAACATCCAGCCTCCCTACATCTGGGAGCATGCCGGGTTTGTGCTGATCGGGGTGGGTGTGACCGTTGGCGTTTCACTGGCATCGATCCTTTTCGCAGCGATTCTAGCCCTTCTGGGCGCGCTGGGGCGTCTGTCGAACAACGTCATCGCCCAGGGCATTGCTGGATTCTATGTCTCTGTGATCCGAGGCACGCCACTGCTGATCCAGATCTACCTGATCTATCTGGGGCTTCCACAGATCGGGCAGCAGATCAGCGCCAGAGGTCTTCCCTCGGTGGGGCAGTTGTTTATCCTGAATGCCGTCCCCGCAGGCATTCTGGCCCTGAGCCTGAATTACGGGGCCTATATGACGGAAATCTTCCGTGCGGGCATCCAGAGTATTGGGTATGGGCAGCGGGAAGCGGCGCTCGCGTTGGGCATGACGCGCTGGCAAATGCTGCGGCGCATCATCCTGCCACAGGCGATCCGCATCATCATCCCGGATATTGGCAATCAATTTATTGCCATGCAGAAAGACTCGACTCTGATTTCTGTGATGGGCGTGTGGGAGATCACCTTCCGCGCCAGCCGCTTTGCCCGGCGCGATAGCAAATTTATGGAAATGTTCCTGTTGGCTGCTGCCCTCTACTGGGTGCTTACGATCATCTCTACCTGGCTGCAATCCCGGCTCGAACGAAGGATGGAGCACGCTTATGAACGCTAAACCAATTCTTCGCGTTGAGAACCTTCACAAGTGGTTTGCTATGCTGCACGTGCTGCGGGGTATCTCGCTTGAAATCCAGCCTCGCGAGGTGGTAGTCGTGATCGGGCGCAGTGGTTCCGGCAAGAGCACACTGCTGCGCTGCCTCAATTTTCTCGAAAACCCTTCTTCTGGCTCGATTACAATTGATGACCTCACCATCGAGACAGGCCCTGGCAAACGACTGGATCAGAAAGCCGTACGAGAACTTCGCTCGCACACGGGCATGGTATTTCAGGAATTCAATCTGTTCCCTCACATGACAACATTGGAAAACGTGATCGAGGGACTGGTGACAGTCAAGGGGATGTCCGTCGATGAGGCGGTTCCGATTGGCGAAGCGAACCTTTCCCAGGTGGGGATGCTGGATAAGCGTGATGTTCATCCGATCCGTTTATCAGGCGGTCAAAAGCAGCGCGTGGCGATGGCACGGGCGCTGGCAATGGATCCTACGGTGATGCTCTTCGATGAGCCAACCTCAGCGCTCGACCCGGAGCTGGTCGGCGAGGTGCTGGGCGTGATGAAAGAACTGGCCCAGCAGGGGATGACGATGGTCGTCGTCAGCCACGAGATGGCCTTCGCGCGGGAAGTGGCGCACCGCATCCTTTATGTAGAAGAGGGCGTGATCGTGGATCAGGGAACCCCGGAATATATGTTCTCGCAGTCCAGCGATCCGCGCACCAGAATGTTTCTGGATCGCGTTACGTAGACTTTTTACACGTTTGTTTGACCAACAGAATTTGACGACAATCCCCCTCGTGGTGGTACACTTGCTTGTCTCCAAACACTCGCTTTGAAGTCATGTGTTCGTGGCGGCATGCGTGAAGTGCTGTCCCTTTCTTGCGTAGCCCCGGCCTGACGGCAGGGTAGAGTGGTCTCTTCTGTAGTTCTGTATCAAAGGAATGTCTGAGTATGGTCGCCCGTTCGAAATCCCTCCTCATGATCCGTGTTCGCGGGAGTCACCGCGAGATGGGCCGCCAGATCGGGGAAGCGGCAGCCAAGCAGGTTCATGGAATGCTTCATACCTACAAACAAACCTTCGAAGAAACGTATGAAGAGCTTCGCATGACGTGGGCTGACGCCATTTTGCAGGCCCGCAAGTACTATCCGTTTGCGCTGGAACATACCCCACAATATGTGGAAGAGTTGAAAGGCATTGCCGAAGGTTCTGGGGCAGCGCTTGATGATCTGCTGGTCGTCAACTGCGCCGAGGCCATTCTCTCCGATGCCCTGGTGCTCGGCTGCACGAGCATCGGTGTCAGTGCGGAACGCACGACCGATGGGCACGTGCTGGTGGCTCATAATGAAGATTGGCTTCCCGACGATGAAGAAAACACCTTCCTGATTCACGCCACCCCGGAGGATGAACCGCCTTATCTGGGGGTCACCTACGGCGGCCTGCTCGTAAACGTGGGATTCAACGCGGCGGGCATTGCCCAGTGCTGCGATTCGGTATATCCCAATGATGTTCGTGTAGGTGTGCCGCGCATCTTTGTCTCTCGGGGGACGCTGGCAGCCACCAAGATCAGCGACGCGATCCGCACCGTGCTCATGCCGGGACGCGCCGCCGGGTACAATCATCTGATTGCA
>JAHEME010000648.1 GCA_024643825.1 Chloroflexota bacterium
CTCCGCTTGTGCAATCAACGCGGGTATAGGGTCAAACGGCTCTCCCCGAAAGTCCAGATCAAGCCCCGCAACAATCACGCGGATGTCGCGTTTGTCTGCCAGTTCACGGCAGATGGAAATCAACTCTAACTCAAAGAACTGAGCTTCATCAATAGCGACAACCGTTGTATCGCCAGCCAGTTGATCTAGAAGGTCTGCCGCCCGATCAAGGCTAATGGCTTCGGCGGCACGCCCATCATGAGAGTTTACGCTGCCGCTGCCATAGCGGTTGTCCAGACTGGGGTTGAAAACCTGGACTGTCTGCCGAGCGATTTGTGCTCGACGAACGCGTCGGATTAATTCCTCGGATTTTCCGCTGAACATGCTGCCGCAAATTACCTCAATGCGACCTCGTTGATGTCTCATGACCGTGAGAAACTCCGTGTTCTAAACAATCAAGACTAAAGATGGCGCAGTCCCGATCATTCTGGGATCCGCGCCATCTTTCTTCATTCCATGATGATGTGTGAACTGGTTACTCGGCTGATTGGAGGCTATATCCCCTGGATCGGAGACTCTTCTTAAGATCAATCAGACCCTTCTGCCCGAACCCCTTTACAGCAAGAAGTACCTGATCGCCATCCTCATTGAGCGCGCTGACAAGAGCCCCTGCCGTGGTATATCCGGCATCAATCAGGGCATTCTCATTGCGGCTTCCCAAGCCCAACTCGGATACTGGCAGATCGGGTGATGTCTTTTGCTCCACCGCGGCCTTCTCAGCGGTGCGGATCTCCTCACGCGCCTGGAGACGCTTCATGAAGCGGTCAACCTGACCTTCTGTATCTACGATTCGTTGCTCACCTGTATAGAACGGATGGCAACTGCTGCAAACGTCAGTGCTGATGCGTTCTACTGTGGAGCCAGTTGTCCATGAGTTGCCGCACGCACACACAACGAGTGCCTCAGGGTACCATTTTGGATGAATTCCTTGTTTCACCGAACGTGCCTCTTTCTACGCAACACGGCCTTGCCTTTGATCCTGGTAGCGAGGTAGCGTATTGCTCATGAGAAATGCTGCTATAGTCGAAGAAAACCTATTGCGCGTTTGGGTTTTCGGGGAGGATGCTGACAACTTTTCGACCTCCACGGCCCCATTGGAAGTGGACATAGCCTTCCGCAGTGGCAAAGAGCGTATAATCTCTTCCCAGACCCACATTCTCGCCCGGGTGGAATTTCGTTCCAGTCTGGCGAACCAGAATGTTTCCAGGGATTACATACTCGCCGCCAAAACGCTTAACACCGCGCATTTTTGGCTTGCTATCGCGGCCATTCTTAGTAGAACCTGCACCTTTTTTATGTGCCATGTCTGATACCCTCGGAAAGATCGTTATCCAGGTGGATTAAGCTTCTTCTGGTGTTGCTTCTTCCGCCACGGTCTTCTTAGAACGCGATTTCTTGGCTGAACCACCGCCACCCGCAATGGATTGCACCATCAACCGTGTATACTGCTGACGATGACCCTTCTTGCGGCGATATCGCTGCTTTGGCTTAAACTTGAATACAATAATCTTCTTGCCCTTAAACTGATCTGTTACCTCTGCGGTGACACTGCTGCCCTCAACCAGAGGCTGGCCCACGATTGATTTCTCGCCATCACCAATGAAGAGAACTTCATCAAACTGGACCGTTTCGCCGATCTCAAGAGGCAGCTTCTCAGTAACTAACTGGCTGCCAACTTCAGCAAAGTACTGCCGACCACTTATTCGAACTATTGCGTACATCGTAGCTCCGCTCTTCGCTTGCCTCCTGTACGAGCATCTCGCAAGAGCTGTCAGGGGAAGACGGGTTACAAGAGTAATAAGACCCCAGCATTGGGGCGCGCAAGATTATAGCGACGGGCCCCGATTGTGTCAAAGTGTATAGGCCGGGCCGAGCTAGCAATTTTGCTTTGCCATTGACGAGCGCAATTGAAGTTGATATAGTTAGCCAGGCTAATAATTAGCTTGACTAAGGAATATACGATGAAGCAACCTGATCCTCATTGTGAGGTCGCACGCGAAATACTGCGAACAATCCCTCTGGTCATGCGAGTGGTTGCCGCCAAGTTAAGGCAATCTGATCACGACATTGTTCCCGCGCACTATCGAACGCTCTTGATGTTATGCAAACAAGATCGGAGTTTGAGCCAACTTGCCGACAGCCAACGACTGAGCTTGCCAACAATATCCAAGACCATCACTGCAATGGAACAACGCGGTTGGGTGCTGCGTACTCGTTCTGGGGAGGACAGGCGTGTTGTCATGGTTGCTCTGACTCCACAAGGGCAAGTTGCATTGCAAATGGTGCAAGATTATGCAGAGTCACATATTGCTGATCTGCTGGCGAATTTATCAGCGGAGGAAGAAGCAAATCTGCAAAGAGGGCTTATGACTCTTCAAAGGGTCTTTGCAGCGGCGCTTCAAAACGATCCTCCAACAGGGACTGAAATTTAGCCGATGGCTGAGAACCTTTGAAAAAAGGGGAAAGAGGGAAATCTTTGCAAAACCAGGCAGCACGATCATGGGGCCGCGGCCCCAACCAACAGACGCGTTCTATGGGTGGGTTAGGGCGGTCTATTCGATATCTTGGGCATTACAAG
>JAHEME010000649.1 GCA_024643825.1 Chloroflexota bacterium
CTGGTTGGGAGCCGACTGGTGCTGGTCTCGCGCCAGTGGCACGGCACGACTCCGGGAGGCAGCCCCGTGCATGTGAAGCTGTATCGCGGGCCGCTGCTGTATGTGACCGTGAGCGGATCGCTGCCCTCGCGGATGGCAATCGGGACGCGCACGGCGCTGGGTCAGGCGGTCGGCGGGATGTTCCCCAATCAGATCGCCCTGACCGATCCCGACATGCTGCATCTGGCGGCATCCGGCCCGGACGAGGGATGGGTGCGCGGGCTGCTGAATGACTCGGCGGCGCGGGCTGCGATCCTGCGGCTGACGCGCGACGAAGCCGCGACTGAAGTGCGCTCGGTGATCCTCGCCCCGGAGCATGTCCAACTGGTGATCAACCGCTTTCGGCTCGATTTGCTGAGTACGGAAGCTATCGCTGCGTGGCTGGCGGACCTCGATACGCTGGTCGCGGTGGCGGAGGGAACGCCAGCATCGGCGGCGCTGTAGCAACAGCAGCATCCTTGCCTTATGCAGACAAGCCTCTTGCTAGTGGAGCAAGATTGTTGTATCTTCATTGTAGATACAACAGGAGGTTGATTCCTATGGAAACAAAAGTGCAAAAATGGGGGAACAGCCTCGCGCTGCGAATCCCTAAGGCATTTGCGGAAGAAACCCATATCACGCAGGATATGACAGTCAACCTGAGTGTTCAAGATGGCGTGATCGTGATTAAGCCCGTCGCTCGTCGGCGCTATTCCCTTGACGACCTTCTAGCCCAGGTTACTGATGAGAACATCCACGGCGAAATAGACAGCGGGCCACCGGTCGGGAATGAGGCATGGTAAGGGATGGCCTATGTTCCTCGACGCGGCGATCTGATCTGGCTGACGTTTGACCCTCAGGCTGGACATGAACAGACAGGCAGACGACCTGCAATTGTTCTATCATCCGAATCATATAATGGCAGGGTAGGACTGGCCCTTATGTGCCCGATCACGAGCCAGGTGAAGGGTTATCCGTTTGAGGTTGCGATCCCGGATGGCCTGAAAGTCCAAGGAGTGATTCTAGCGGATCAGGCACGCAGTTTGGATTGGAAGGCACGGGAAGCAGCCTTCATCGAAGTGCTGCCTGCAGATGCTCTGGAAGAGGTTGTTGCCAAGCTATTGAGTCTTTTCCTTGACTGACCTCGATACGCTGGTCGCGGCGGCGGCGGCGGGGACGCCTTCCTCCGCGCCACCCGGTTAGGCGCGTAACGCAAAACCAGACTCGTACACAGGTTCGCTTCCTGCGGGTCGCAAAAAAAGTCCAGATTGCCATCCTATCTCCAAGCTGTTAAGCTATGCCCTCATCTGGAGGGACGACGCCTGTGAGACAAAACCGCATTCGCTGGCTGCTGCTGGTGGGTCTGCTGCTGCTTGCCCCGATCACCGTGTTCAACCGCTTCTTCCTGCGCTTCGCCAGCGATCTTCCCGGCGACGCGAGTGAAGGCGCGCTGGCATTGTGGCATCTGTGGTGGCCCCCGTTCGGGTTTCACCAATCGGACGGGCTGACGATCCACGCCTTCAACGGAACTCCGTTCCTGGAAAATCACCTGCTGGCGATGCCGATCCTCCAGTCGTATATGTATCGGCTTTTCGCCCTGACGCAGAATCCGATCCTGGCGTTCAACCTGACGCTGCTGGCGACGGTCATCGCCACACTGATCGGCGTGTTTCTGTTCTTACGGAGCCAACATATCCCGGATGTACTGGCGGGATTGGGCGCATTCGCGCTGGCGACATCGACGTGGTACACCGGGCAGATCGATCAGGCCAACCTGATCGGCGCGAGCCTGTGGCTTCTGCCGCTGGCGCTGCTGGCGTGGAATGCGTGGCTGGCGCGACCTTCGCTGTGGCGCGCCGTGCTGGTGGTGATCGCGCTGTATGCCGGGATTCTCAGCGGAGTGCAGGCTCTCGGCTGGATCAGTGCGATCTGGCTCCCGTATGCGGTCTGGACGGGTCAACGCCTGTGGCGGCGCATGCCGGGTGAGGAATCGCGCCAGCCGCTCTCCGAGTCAGAGCGTGACGGGCTGTCGCTGATCGTGCTGCTGTTCATCATCCTGTTCTTCATCTATCCCGGCCCGGTGATCGTGCGGACGCTTCAGGGGAATGAAGCCGCCTATGCTTCGACAATCCCCGCCCTGCCACCGGAACTGCGCAGCTTTCTGGGGGAAATTCGGCGCAGCGGGCCAGCGATCTGGCTGGCGGCGATGGGCGCACTATTCCTGGCACGCCCGGATCGCAGGGCGATCTTCTGGCTGGCACTGGGTGGCGTGCTGTTCCTGATGGGGACGTTTCTGCTGCCCGACCCGCTGCGGATGATCGCCGGGGCGCTGGCGCTGCCTTATCAGCCCTTTTACCCGACGACGCTGTTTCTGGGATTAACCCTGTTCGCGCTGATCGTGTTCGCCTGCCTCGCCTGGGAGGATGCGTGGGATCGGGTGATTGCGGGCCGGTTCGAGCTTCCCGCCGCTGCGGGGATCGCGCTGGTGCTGGTGGCAGCGAACTACCCGATGCTGCGCGGGCCGCAGAGTACCCCCGTGCCCGTCTACCCCTTCTATGCCAGCATCGCGCCGGAGCCGGAAGACTATCTGCTATT
>JAHEME010000650.1 GCA_024643825.1 Chloroflexota bacterium
AAGGGTTTTCTATACTCTAGCAGGAGCCATACATCGACGCGCGTTGCTGTACCCGCCAGCGGCTCGACTTGCTCGCGCGAGTAGGTTGCACAGAACGTGTCGGTACTAAGGACATTCATGGGGTCTCCTTTCCCGTCTCATTTGAGGCGATCCGCAGGATCGCTTCCAGGGATCGTTCGATGTCAGCTTCGGTCGTAGCCCACGAGGATACGCTGATGCGCATCGCGGCGCGGTTATGCCACATCGTGCCGCCGGCCCACGTCGTCCCCTCTGCCTGAATCGCCGCTACGATGCGCCGCGTCGTGTCGTCGTCCCCGAAGGCTACTACCACCTGATTCAACACTACGTCATTGAGTACATCGTATCCGGCGGTGGTCAATCCCTCCGCCATGCGCTGCGCACAACGGCAGTTTCGCTCGATCAACTCAGCCAGCCCGCTGCGCCCCAATGAAAGCAGGGCGGCCCACACCTCAATGCCGCGCCCGCGCCGTGATAGTTCCGGCGTGGTCTGCATGGGTTCGCGGTGCTCCGTCTGAATCAGATAGGCCGCACTGGTCGAGAGCGCGGCGCGCAGCGCATCCCCATCGCGGCAGAACACCAGCCCCGAATCGTAGGGTACGTTCAGCCACTTGTGGGCATCGGTGGCAATCGAATCCGCTTGCTCAATGCCACGCGCAAGCGATGCCTTCTCCGGGCTGACGACCGCCCACAGGCCAAAGGCAGCATCCACATGCACCCACGCGCCCGCCTCGCGCGCAGCAGGGATGATCGTATCCAGCGGGTCGAATGCACCGGAGTTCACGTTCCCGGCTTGAAGACATAGCAGCGTGGACTCGGTCAACTTCGGCAGCGAGTCAGCGCGCATACGACCCTGCTCATCGACGGGAACCCGGATCACGCGCTCCCGCCCAAACCCGACCATGCTCAGAGCTTTGAGCATGCTGGCATGCACCTCATCCCCGACTACCACCGAAATCGGAGGAGCGTCAAACAATCCCTGTGTCTCAACATCCCAGCCTTGACGAGCCAGCAACGCATGGCGGGCAGCCGCCAGTGCGCTGAAATTCGCCATTGTCGCACCCGTCACGAACCCTACCGCCGAAGTCGCGGGCATTCCGATCAGGTCGATCAACCACCTCGCCGCGATTTCTTCCAGGCGTGCCGCAATAGGAGATGCAATGATGATGCCAGCGTTTTGGTCCCATACCCCCGCCAGCCAGTTTGCTGCCAGCGCCGCAGGCAGGGTACTCCCGATCACAAATCCGAAGTAGCGGCCTCCTGCTGAGGCAACCGTCGCGGGAGAGCCGTGATCATCCAGCATGGCGAGCACTTCCGCCGGGTCGGTTGGCTCCTCCGGTAGATCGTGCTCGAAGATCGATAATCCCGCAATGGCCTCAGCAGAGGGGAACACACGGCGTTCGTCCAGCGACTCCAGATACCGCGCAGCCCGTTCGGCAGCATCCTTCAGCAGATCGTTCATGGGATTGTCCTTTGGATTGAGTCTCGAATCTTGTCCTACCAGTGAGAAGTAAGAATCGAAGCAGAATAGCGACGGGGCCTCATTCCCACCGCATCACATCTTCCGCCAGCGAGATTTCCGCCAGATGACCTGCCAGGTTACTTAGAGCCGCTGCGTAGCTCTCGACATAATCTTTTGCCAGCCGCTGCGCCAGGTCTTCATAGCCGTTTTGGAGCAGGGGCACGACGTGCGGGCGGAAGTCGCGCAGGGTGATGTGCAGGCGTCCCTGATCGTCGGTCAGAATGCCCCATACCAGCCGCTTGGCGCGCCCATCGTCCTTTGCGCTGAGGAACCGAACGAGCGAGCTTTCTGCCGCCACCTTGCCCACATTGGAGAAAACTTCTTCTCCCTTGACGATCTCGTTCAGCACTTCGACGCGCTGCGGAATCTGATTCAATAAGTGCTGCATTGAGGGGGGCAGGTGGGCCAGCAGCTTCAGGGTGGCGATGTTGATCGTCTCCCCCTGCATCGCAATCCCCTTGATCGCTGCCAGCGTCTCGCCAAAGGCACGCAGGTAGGAATACAGCTCGCGGCGCTGTACGTCAAAGTCCGCATAGCTGTGATCGTTGCTCTGGCTGACACGGTAGCTCTTCAGCACACTCATCGTCTCGTCGAAGGTGTCGAATAGCCCGGTCAGCGGGTTACGGAACGTGACGGGAAACACGCGCTCACGCGGGGAAACAAACGATGCATCCATCGGGATCAGCAGCGCGGGGTTGATCCCCCGTGACCCTTCCAGCGATTCGATCACCTGCTTCTGAATCTTATCCGGCAGGGTGCTGATGATCTGCGCTATATCGCGGCCCGGTTTGTACCCGGTTGCGTGCAGCAGCCGCGCCAGCAGCAGCAGGTCGTTGATGGTCAGGTTAACGCCGCGCTGCTTCAGCCACATCCGCGTCTGATTCAGCATCTCCAGGTCTGCGGCTTCTGATTCTGCCGACGCTTCGGCGCTGATCGGGAAGAACTGAGCTTCCATTTCGGTGGCCTTGACATCGAAATGGGACGACGAATTGAACGGGATCGGCTCCTGGGTTACTTCCAGGGGGCTGGGAACCACGTTCACCATATGGTGACACCACGAGACCGCCTGATT
>JAHEME010000651.1 GCA_024643825.1 Chloroflexota bacterium
GTCATCGATCCGAGGAACAACCAGATGATCGGCGCTCAATACATCTCAGCAGACTGGCATCTCAAGCCCGGCTCTTACGAAGTTCACTTTGGTATGCAGGGCCAGATCACATCCTTTACAGTAGCTGCGCGACAGAAAGGCGACGTACCTTTCCAGGGGGCGTTGGTCCACATTCAAAGTATCCACCCGAACGGCTTCAGCGTGGTGGATATGAGCAACGAGCAGATGATCGGCGCTCAATACATCTCAGGGGACTGGCATCTCAAGCCCGGTACCTACCAGATTCGCCGGGCTACGACCGAGCCGCCATTCTATGTCGTCACCGGGACCTTCTCCGTCGGCCCCGGTCAGGAAATCCCGGCTTCTGGCTGATCCCCAGCGGAGCGGGATAATCGCTCGCGGCGGATGCTGGCGTTGACAAGGTCGGATACAGCCGCTAAGATTTGGGTCGTAAGGGTCAGGGTTTCGCGGTTTCCCTGATGCGGGTTTTGTGCGCGAAACACTCATTCCCTGCCTCCGCGCCGTGTGCGCGGCCTGCAGGGTGCAGTGGAGAGGGTCGGGTCCTGCGCGGCGGTGACCTTCGAATCGGGTCAGGTCCGAGAGGAAGCAGCCCTAAGATGCGTTTTCCGGGTGCCGCAGGGGTGCCTGGCTCTCTCCACTGCACCCTGCCAGGACTAGAACCTCTCAGCCGCCTCATTTTTTTGCACCCCTTGTATTACTTCCAATCTAACGCTATCTTCTGATCTGGACTTCATTTCTATGGCAAACCACCAACTCCCTATGCCGGGTGAGAAACCCGGCACGATCTGGCAGCCCCGGCCGCGTGCGCGCTTTGGCTGGCTGCGGCTGTATCCAGCGTGGGTGCTGCGGGCCGCGCCTCTCGTGCTGACCGCGTTGGGGTTGGCGCTCGCGCTGTGGGCATGGCGGGCAACGGCTACACAGGTCACGGTGGTGGTCAACGGCCATCCGGTAGCGGTGCGCACCCATCGAAGCACGGTGGCGGGGGCGGTGCGGCTGGCGCGTGTATCGGTCGATCAGACCGTGTACGTCGATCCGCCCGAAGAAACGGCCCTGCAAGAGGGCATGCTGGTCATCGTGGGCAGCGCCTATCCGGTGCTGGTTCATGCCGATGGGCAGATTCTCACCGCCCACACACGGGAAACTAACCCGGAAACGATTGCTGCATCGCTGGGCATCGTGCTTGGCCCGTATGATGCCATTCGAATCAACCGCGCGGTACGTCCTTCGCCTGCTGATCGGGCAGCCAATCCGGCGCTGGGAGAACTGCCGCCCATCCCGCGAGAGATCACGGTTGTCCGCGCGAAGCAGCTTACCGTGACCGAGGTCGATGTGCTCTCCGGTGCGCAGACTATCGCGCAGTTTCCCTCGACAGCGCAGACGGTCGGGGAAGCTCTTTCGGATGTGGGGTACCTGATCTATGTAGCTGATGAAATCACGCCGCCGTACGATTCACGCTTGCCCGACGATGGCGCGATCACCGTTCAGCGATCCATCCCGGTGACGCTGGTGGCCGATGGGCGCACGCTGCCCACGCGCACCCGGCAAACCAGCGTTGAAGGATTCCTGCAAGAACATGATCTAGCCCTCACCGGGTTCGATTACAGCGTGCCACCACCGGGCGCGCGGCTGTCGCCCGATCTCACCGTCACGCTGGTGCGGGTCACGACGGAGGATGTGATTGAGGAGTCGCCGATTCCCTTTGAGACGGTCTATGTGCCTGACCCTGATCTGGTGCTCGACCAGCAGCGGGTGATCCAGGATGGCATTGAGGGAAGGCGCGCGCAGCGAATCCGTGTACGGCGGGAGGACGGGCTGGTGGTGAGCCGGGCGGTTCATGATGAGTGGGTTTCGCAGCCCGCGCGCGCTCGCGTGATCGCCTATGGGACGCAGATCGTGATCCGCACGGTGGATACACCCTATGGCCCGCTGCACTACTGGCGCAAACTGCACGTGCTGGCGACTTCGTACAGTCCCCTGACGGCAGGGAGCAAGCAGCCGGGGGATCCGTTCTTCGGACTATCCGCGACGGGTGCGCCTGTCGTGAGGGGAATCGTTGCCAGCGATCCGCGCGTGATCGGGCTGGGAACCAACCTGTTTGTGCCCGGCTATGGCACAGGCCGCGCTCTCGATGTAGGCGGGGCGGTCAAGGGATTCCGCATCGACCTCGGCTATGACGATGCCAACCTGGTGCTGTGGAATACGTGGGTAGATGTGTACCTGGTCATTCCCGTCCCGCCCTCGGATGAGATGATCTGGGTGCTGCCGGGAAACTAAAGGGCCTCGCAATGGAGGCCCTTTCATACCCGGATTTTGCTTCCCTCAGTGCTGAGTCACCGCGACGAAGAACTGCTCCGAGAAGCGTGTCGTGGAACGGTCGGCAGTGAGGGGGTCTCCCGGCGAGACAGGCGTGTAGACGTACTCATAGGCTCCGGTGATCGGGTCCTGTACGTGTTCAAAGGTCTCTGCCTGCACAACGATCATACTGGGGCACGTCGAGCAGATGCCTTCCCCGTAGCCCAGCGATCCCATCGTAAAGATAGAGGTCTCACTACTGGCCCAGTGATGGGCAATCTTATGCTCAACCCAGGTGG
>JAHEME010000652.1 GCA_024643825.1 Chloroflexota bacterium
CTACGGGCATTTGACACTGGACGACATCAATGAACGACTCACCGCCTACGCTGCCGAGCATAAGGCCACGCTCCGCATTCTACAGAGCAACCACGAAGGTGCGCTGATCGATGCGCTGCATGAGGCGCGCACCTGGGCTGGCGGGGGAATCGTGAATCCGGGCGGCTATACGCATACCAGCGTAGCCCTGCGCGATGCGATCAGCGCCGTGCCCTTCCCGGTGATCGAGGTGCATCTTTCCAACACAGAAGCGAGAGAACCCTTCCGCCACGTCTCGCTGGTCGCGCCTGTGTGCATTGGCACGATTCGCGGGCTGGGTTGGATGAGCTATCGACTGGCGTTGGAGGCGCTTCTCTCACGCGATTCGTGACAAACCAGCCCCCATCCGATATGCTCATTTTGCGTCAGAAATCCTGGATCCTTCCCAGTTACTTATCCCCATACAATCAGGAGAGACCACACATGGCTGACCCACTTCAGGTGGGCCAGATGGCCCCCGACTTTGAAGCGGTCACCGATACGGGTGACAAGATTCGTCTCAGCGATTATCGCGGCAAGCGCGTCATTATCTATTTCTACCCGGCAGATGATACGCCCGGATGCACCACGCAATCATGCGGGTTTCGCGATCACTACCCGGTGATCGAAGAGAAGAACGGGGTGGTGCTGGGCGTCAGCCCGGATGGAGTCGCCAGCCACCAGAAGTTCAAGACCAAGTTTGATCTTCCCTTCACGCTGCTGGTCGATGAAGACCACGCCATCTGCGAGATGTACGGCACATGGGGCGAGAAATCGAGCTTCGGCAAGACCTACATGGGCGTGATCCGCAGCCACTACGTCATCGACGAAGAGGGAAAGATCATCGAAGCGCAGGTCAAGGTCAAGCCGGAAGACAGCGTGGCCTTCGCCGTGAAAACCCTCATCGGAGGGTAAGTTCCTGGCGAATAGATCGAAGCGGCGCAGAGAATATTCTCCGCGACGGGATGAGCGCCCTAATCGGCGAAGACGCATCTCCTCTCGCCGCGACCTCAGGGGATTGACGGCACGGTCAGTAGCGACCTCCTCGCGGAACAGCTTTCGCTGATCACGTGTTTTCGAGAATCAAAAGGAGCCGTCCGATTGGGCGGCTCTTTTAATATCTATCGGGTCAGGGCGAATTCCGTTGAGTATTTTCGTGGCTGCTGAGCGTCGTTTCACCAGGGTCAATCCAGCCAATGCCAATCAACGGATACTCCGTGTCCCAGGTGTACACACGCCATTTCGCGGTGTCGATAATTCCTAACTGGCCTCCTGGAACGTGAGCGGCAATCCACTGCCCGTTTGGTGAGAACACAGGTGGCCCGTTTCCCCACACTTCGCTGTCAGGTGTAGTCACCAGGCGAGTTCCTGCGTTGTCCCTGATCCAGACCCCGGATTCTTCTGCCGGCCATGCCAGCTTATAATAAGCAATCACATCACCGGATGGGTTCCATGCTGGAGCACTGTTGAGCATACTGCCGCCGAGGCCCATGGGTTCGTATTGATCGAGGATTTGATAGGAACCCATGCGTTGATCCAACATGAAAATGATAGTCTGAGGGGGAGCGTTATCAGCCGGCTGCATCATTGCCGAAAATCCGATCTGCTCGCCATCCGGTGCGGCTGAGATATCCTCTATCCAGAGGATTCCCGCAGGCTCAGGGTTCTCAAAGTTCTCAATCGTTCCATCGGGTTGGCGTGTGACTTGCTCATTGTCCATTAGAGACGGATGTCCCTCTGGACCAACACGAACACGTTCGTAGAACAGCCTACCGTCCAGAGGTTGCGGGGCTGCATACAGGAAGTCGTGAGTGATGGTAGGGGAGTCATCCGGCCCAATTATGGTCAGGTAGCCGAAACTGCCATCTATCCATAACTCCGGCGAGTCTGCCGGGATAGACCCGCAGAGAATATAACCGGGCCGACCGGGCCACCACATGGCCCGTCCCTCCCAGCGATCCGAGGTGTTCGTTAGATTTCGCGCACGGTTTGAACTGAAATCTACCAGCCAAATATCATCTTGCAACGAATATAGAGCCTGGGAACCATCTGGTGTCAGGGTGAAATCCTTAGCCAGCCCATCTTCAACCTTGTATTGCTCTCGCGGCTGGCCTGTTGCGTCCACCAGCCAGAGACGAGTGACACCCTGACTCAAACCCCCGGCAGCAGGCTCAAATGTGGTGAAATACAGTCCGGCGGGGAGGCTGGTCGCTGCTGCGGCTTCTGATTCTGATTCAGTAGAGCGAGGGCTGGCAGCAGGTGACGGAGTTGATCGGGCAGATGTCTGAGTTTGTTCTGCCACTGCCGCAGGCTCAACTGCGATGTCTGTTGGTGTCGCCGTGCTTGAATGTCTGGAAGTGCAGGCTGCAAGCAGTATGGTCGCCAGCAGCAAGCAGAACAGGGCGACCTGTTTCATAGAGTTCATCTTCACGCAATATCCATAGTAGCTGATATGGTGAAGGACTCGGCACTCCAATCTCTGGAAGTGCCGATATTCTCCGTACTTTCGTGATTGTCGTTAGGGATAGTGGATCCTTCCGCAATTGGCATCAGATTGATTGAGTTGATAGTTATCATTCTGGGCAAATATAT
>JAHEME010000653.1 GCA_024643825.1 Chloroflexota bacterium
GTGGAGGAGACCGGTCACTTTGAATTCGTGCGCGATCTTGTAGATCACGGATCGCTACCACCCAAGGATGCGGGCCATTAGGCGCAAACCTGGGAAGCGATCTATCAGACCCTGATCTGGTCGCATGGCGGTTTCATGGCGAATACCCACATCGCGGACGATCTGGGAGTTCGGACAGATGCAGATTGGGTCGCCCTTCGCAGCAACTCCTTCCTGATGAATCTGGGCAAATGCGTGCCCTTCCCGGCGATGTCCAGCTTGGGGAGCCACCGGGCTACTACATCTTGGCGGCGCTGGCTGTCTGGCCCTTCCGCGATGCGTCGCTGGAGGCGCAGGTTATCATCGCCTGGCTCGTCTCGGTCTTCCTCGGAGGACTGACGATCTGGCTTGCGTATTTGGGCGCGCGCGATCTGTTCCCTGAGGATCGAATGCTGCCCCTTGTTGTGATGGGGATGGTCGGTCTGCGGCCCAGCTTCTCCGTCCTGATGAGCGCAGTCGGTAATACGATGGCTGCTGCTGCCGTCCGATGTGGCGGATGCGAGCTTCAGTCTCAATCTCCGGCTGTCGATGTGGGCCGATTGGCCCGCCAACGGCCCCGTTGTCTGGGCGACGGTTCCCTGCGTATTCACGACGTTTCTGGGGTGGATTGGTTGGAGCTACCCCGGCCTGCCGCAGGGGATCATCTGGCTCTTCGGTGCAGTTTTTCTGATTGCCATTGCTGGGCTGATGCGGTTTTTCTTCCATCCCTCTGCTGGTCAATCTACCTGGCAGATACGAGGCATTACCTTACTGGCAGTGGCAGCAGTGGCATCGGCATCGGTTACGATTCTACGGCTTGATCCTTACTCGCTCCGATCCTGCTTACAATTCTTACGAGGGTTCATCCCCATAGTCTACTACCTGAATCCTGCTGGATTCTCCATTTTCGTGGTTCTGGTTGTTGGTCTGCGAGAGTGGGTTCCATCGAAGGTCCCACGATGGCTGGCTGTCATCGTGGTTGCTGGATTCTTCTTCCTGGATGTTGGGATGCTGCTGGGCCGCGAGATTCCCTACTTCCTTCAGCCATATGGCATATAGCTTTCCCCCAGTTTGCTAATGCGTTTATGGGGATCATAGGAACAAAGTGCGATTCTTGCTGGAAATACCGAAGAATGTTATGATTCTCCTTGTAGCCCCAGTAGCTCAATGGATAGAGTAATGGTCTTCGGAACCAGAGGTTGCAGGTTCGAGTCCTGCCTGGGGCACCAACGCGGACCCACTCCGAACCACTAGCAAGGTGGTTGAGCAGATTTTAGGCACATTTCAGTCAATGAAATAGGCCGATCCCACTGCCGACCACCCTTAGAGAGGTGGTTCGAATGTCTGCTTTTTATGACTCGCTCCCCGATTAAGTGCCCACGCTGCTGGACAATCACCTGTCGCTTCAGGATGCAGCAGACCATTCTGGCTACAACCTTCAGTACCTTCGGCGCTTGGTCCGCGCTGGCGTCATCCGGGCGGTCAAGATCGGCCAGATGTGGCTGGTCGACATCCGGTCGCTGGACGCCTATCTACGCAGCGTCCGCCACACCGACGACCGCCGCTACGGTCCGCGCGTCACCCTACGATACCAGAGTCAGCAGAAATGAGGCCAGTGGGCATGTGGCACCACTGGCCTGTTTGGATCCTTGATTTGAGAGAAAGCTTCCTGAGAACCGAGAACAAGAAATGATGACCTGACAAAAATAAACACCGGCCTACTGACCTCACGATTCTACAAGACTTGGCGGTCTAATCGCGAGGATTCCGGGGGACCGGTGCAAGCCTTATTGTACGGCATTTTGGCACTCCGCGCAACGCGCGATACGCGCCAATCCCCCGGCTCACCACCCAAGGATGGACGCACGATGCCAGCACCCAACCCGCCGGGGTTTCTCCGCCCCACCACCACCCCCACACCGGATGATCTGTTCGACATCTGGCTGCCGGAGCTGACCGGAGCCGAGCTGAAGATCCTGCTGTACATCATCCGGCGCACCTTCGGTTTCAAGAAAGACTCCGACGCCATCTCACTGGCTCAGATCTGCGGCGGGATCACCACCCGTGATGGGCGGGTGTTAGATCGCGGCACCGGCGTGTGCCGCACCACCGCCTACAAAGCCCTGCAGAAGCTGGAGGGACGCGGCCTGATCCACGTCGAACGGCGCCAGACCATTCAAGGCGACAGCGCCACGAACGTCTACCGCCTGCGCTTTCGCGGCTTCGAGGGCGGAAGCGAGGGGGTAGATGAATCGGACGACGGGGGTAGTCCAAAAATGCATCTACCGGTGGATGAAAAAGACACCCACGGTGGGTGCGAAATCCATCTACCGGTAGGTGAAAAATACACCCCACAACAAACAGAGTCACAAGAAACAGAGATTCAACAAACAGGGGAACAATCACCACCACCAGCACGCGCGGACGACGCGGAGGTTGTGGAGGCCGTAGAAGTCGCCGCACAGGCTAGTAGTCAGTCAAGATGAAAATGGCAGGTCATGAGTGTAAACTCCATACTAAAGGAGAAGGCAACATGACCCAAAAACGATTTCTAGTGGATCTGAATACAGAAGAACAGGCTGAACTG
>JAHEME010000654.1 GCA_024643825.1 Chloroflexota bacterium
CCTGACATCGTCTCCGGTTGGAGGTTGTAGATGAAACGGATGGCTTCGATGGTTTCCGCTGCGATCAGCGTCGCCATGCCGCTATCGAGAGTCTCGCCCAGATAGGGCGTCCAGTTATGCTCCGCGGGAACTGGGTGCAGCAGCAGCCTGGCTTTTTGAAGCGCGTCGTTAAGCTGACCGAGCGTTTCCACCTGAAGGCCCGTCATGCCGAAGATCAGGGGCAGGTAGTAGGCAGTGTTGGGGAAGGCAACGGGCGTTTCTGGCGCGTGATCGGCGAGGGCTTTCTCAAGCATGAACCCCGCTTCTGTCACCAGGGCATTGGCCCCTCGGATAGCCCGTGTGGCGATGTAACGAGACATGAATCGGTTTCTCCTTTACTCAGTTTCCCTCACCCCCGGCCCCTCCCATCGGGAGAGGGGAGTAAAAAGGGAGAGGAGGAGGGAAAGAACTGAGATCATGTTCCTAGTCAGTAGCAGCACCATAGAGAGCCTGACGGCGCTCTGCAAGCGGCAGGTCTTCGAGTTCCCGCATCCGGGCATCCCCGCTGCGGCCAAAGCGTGCCGGGTCATATTCGACCAGACCGAGGTCCGCCCGCTTCAGGTCGATGTGAGCCAGGGTGCGGCGAACCATCTCGTCCGGGTCCTCCACGAATTCCAGTTTGCCGCCGTAGATGTCTTCCCATCCTTTGCTGATGTAGTTCAGTACGATGTCGCTGTCCTCTACACGATCCGGCATGCCACTGACTGGCGACGATCCGCCGAACATCACATACGCACCGGACGCTACGCAGTAGGTTCCGATGCTGAGGGCTTTCTCGCTCATCCACTCCGGCGCAAGGCCGACGGCGGGTATCTGGTCGATGTCATCGCCCAGACCGCCTTCTTCGACCATCTGGGTAAGCACGGTCAGGATGCGGGTGTTATCGACGCAGGAACCCATGTGCAGCACGGGCGGCACGCCGATGGTCTCGCAAATCTCGCGCAGGCCGGGGCCGACATGCGCAAGGCCCGCTTCACCTAGAAGGAGGCCGAGCTTGGCGGCGGCGATGGCTCCACAGCCCGTTTCGACGACGAGCACGTCCTGCTTGAGAAGCTCTTTGGTGACGTGCGTGTGGAGGTAATCCTGCTGCGAACGTGGGTTATTGCACCCAACAATGGCTGCCACGCCGCGAATACGCCCGGAGATGATCGCGTCATTCAAGGGGCGAAATGATCCGCGATACGAGCCACCCAGCATGTAGTTGATATATTCGTGTGAGAAGCCGGGAACCAGATTTTCCCGAACGTCGGGAATCTGGGTCTCGCCCCGGTTCTTGTAATTGTCGATAGCGGTCTTGAGAATTTGCTTGGCAATGGTCATCGCGTGGTGCTCATCGAACTCGATGTGCGTCGCGCCTTTAATCTTGACCTTGGGGGAGGTGGTGATGATCTGGGTATGGAAGTTCTGTGCCAGCCCGACTAATGCCTGCATGATGCACTGAACATCGACGACCATCGCCTCGACCGCCCCGGTGAGGATCGACAGCTCCTGATGCAGGAAGTTCCCGGCGGCGGGAATCCCCTGCCGCATGAGAATTTCATTGGCGGTGCAGCAGATGCCGGAGAGGTTGACCCCGTTTGCTCCTGCTGCCTTCGCGTATTCGATGATCTCCGGGTCTTGCGAGGCCGCTACGATCATTTCGCTGAGGGTTGGCTCATGTCCATGCACGATCACGTTGACCATGTCGTCTTTGAGCACGCCCAGATTCGCTTCGCCAAGAAGGGGAGCCGGAGTTCCGAACAGAATGTCGGAGACATCAGTGGCGATCATGCTGCCACCCCAGCCATCAGCGAGTGCGGTGCGGATGGCGTGAGACAGGATGTGAACCGGGTCCTGATCATCGCCGATGTGGGTGCGGTGCAGGGCCTCGACGACTTCGCGATCCACACCGCGCGGCACAACACCCTGTTCCCGCCAGATGGCCTGACGCTTCTCCGGGGCCTGCGAGATGGGCGCTACTTCTCCGCGCTGCTGCCCAAACTGAGAGATGTATAGATCGGCGAGATCGTTGGCGATCTCTTCCGGTGCACGGTCTTCGATGGGGATGTCATAGCGGCTTGCCACGACACGCAGCTTGGCGATGTCACGAATCTGGTAGCCCTCGGCTTCGCCATTCGCCACCGCTTTGAGGGTGAAGGCCATGTCGCGACCATGATCGGAGTGGGCGGCAGAACCCGCCGCAATCGCGCGGATCAGGTTGCGCGCCTGCATCGTATCAATCGTTGCGCCGCAGACGCCTGTTTGTCCATCCTTGACTAATCGGCAGGGGCCCATGCCGCACAGCTTACAGCACATCCCGGCCCCGCCGATGTTGCAGGGAATCATATCCTCAGCGCGGCTAAAGGCGGTGCTGACCCCAATTTGATCGGCACGAATCAGCATCTCCTGCGCGGCGGGATCAATCGAATGCTGTTCCGGGGTTTTCTTTTCCCTTGGCATGAATCACTCCTCCGAATGCTGTGATGGGATCGTGCCCAGACCGGGGCACGGCCATAATGGACGGCCTGTTGCTGGCAGCGACTGCGCGAAGCGAATGGTGCGGTTGGCTTTCTCGTTCGCAGCCG
>JAHEME010000655.1 GCA_024643825.1 Chloroflexota bacterium
GGTGGATGGGAGTCGAACCCACCGTGGCTTGCTCCGCAACCCACCAACGATTTTGAAGACCGCGCAGCCCACCGGGGCCAAACCACCCCCCTACTGCTTCTAAGCATAACGGATGGCTTCCAGAGTGTCCATAGAAGGTTGTGATCCTATGCTATGATGGATCATTGGGATGTTTGGCCCCGGTCATGAAATTTGCAAAAACCGGAGCGTCGTTTACGATCTCTATTCTTCGATTGGTTGGCAATAAAGGATCGGATTGATGACTGAGAAAGTAACGGTGGAACCATCTCCTTCATGGAGGGATGTTGACTGCGATCATCTGGCTTCGATTCAGACCGAAGTGACGCCAAGCGCGGATGGCTGTGAGGAGTGTCTGCAAATGGGGGCAAGCTGGGTGCATCTGCGCATCTGCATGGAGTGCGGGCATGTTGGATGCTGCGATGTTTCGGTCAACAAACATGCGACCAAACATTATCATGCGACCGGGCATCCGGTGATGCGCTCGTATCAGCCCGGCGAATCGTGGCTGTGGTGTTACGTGGATTCCGTGTTTATCGACTGATTGGCACCACTGTTCGATGGCGGTCAGGAGTATAAGGAGACGGGGCGAACCATATCGCCCCGTCGTGGTTTGAACTCTACCGCGCCGAGACCGTCACCGCCTGCTGGAGGAGTTCCAGCGCACGCAGGAACTGTAGATCCTCGGTGGCCTGAAGCTGCTCTGAGGTCATGTCGCGCACCGCATCGGGAACGATCAGCGAGGTCGAGATGGGTTGATCGACGGTGATATCGGGTTCGATGCCCTGATGCCAGATCACGCGCCCGCCCGGTGTGAGCCATTCCTGAGTTGCCAGCAGCAGGGAGGAACCATCCGACAGTGGGAACTCCTGGAGCACCGTCCCCGTACCGAAAGTGGTTTGACCCACGATCTGCGCGCGCCCGGCATCCTGAATCGCACCGGACACAATCTCTGATGCACTGGCGGAACCCGCGTTGATGAGCACCACCATCGGCAGGTCGGTTGCCAATCCGCCCGTCTTCACTCGGATCGCCTGCTGGTTGCCCTGCGCGTCCTGTTCCAAAAGTACGTTGCCATCGGAAAGAAACTGACTGGCGGTGTCTACCGCTTCATTCAGCAAACCGCCGGGGTTGTTACGCAGGTCAAGGATCACGCCTTCCACACCCTGATCTTTCATCTCGCGCAGCGCGGTTTTTACATCGTCGGTGACGCCGCCGCTGAACTGCGAGATTCGCAGCACGGCTACGTTCGTGCCGGGGATGGTTTCCCACGTCACGTTGTGAATCTGAATCTTGGCGCGGGTGATAGTGTAGTCTGTGGTGTCGCCAGTTTCCGGGCGGAAGATCGTCAGGGTGACATCCGTACCCGCCGGGCCGAGGATGCGCCCGATCACCTGGTCGAGCGTTTGCCCGGTCATATCTTCGCTGTCGACTGCTAATACCACGTCGCCTGGCTTCAATCCGGCAGCCTCCGCCGGGGAACCGTCAAAGGGTGCAACAATCGTCACATAGCCGTTGCGGAAGTCCACCCAGGCTCCGATTCCCTCGAACTCCCCTGACAGACCAATCTGCTCAGAACGGCGCATTTCCGGTGTCTGAAAGCGGCTGTGGCCGGTATCGCCAAGCGCAAGCACCATACCGTTGATCGCCCCGTAGACCAGGGTTGTCCCTGTGACCGCCTGCTGGTCTACATAATTCGCTTCAATCAGATTCCATGCTTCTGAGATCAGCGCGAAGTCCTGCTCGCTATTGGTGGGAAGCCCCGGAGGGGGGCTGAACGTAGAGAGAACTTCTCGATCCAGAATTACGCCGCCAAGCGTCCCGATTGCCAGCAGGGAGAGGGCGGCGAGTACCAACCCAACACGAGCCAATATCTTCATAACATCACCCTTCGTATCCTTTTTTGAAGTAAGGATTGTATCCTACCCTGCGCTGAAATTCCCTACCTGCTGGAGCAAGCACGCCACCCGCATGCTGTCAGGCACGCGGGCGGCAATTGGGCACGATTCGCGTTAGTGAGAGGGGTGATCGCCCAGGGTCACTTTGACATCCATCTGCTGACCATCACGCAGGATGGTGAACGTTAGTTCCTGATGGGGGGAGGTCATGTTGAGGACCGCCACCAGGTCAGCGGTGCTGGTGATTTGCTCGCCATCAATGGCGACAATCACGTCACCGCCCACCGGGATGGGCTGCCCGTTGACAATGGCTCCCTTGAAGCTTGCACGCAGCCCGGCGGTATCGGCTGGGCCGCCGCGCACGACACGCTCGATCAGGAAGCCCTGCTGATCTGAGGAGAGGTTCATCGCCTGCGCTAGTTCGGGGGAGAGGGTCAACCCTTCTAACCCCAGAAAACCAGACGAACTGGCAAGGGCAGTATCGCCACCTTTAGGACGTGGCTCCAGTTTGACATCAAGGTTCTGCTCCTTGCCGTCACGAAGCACGGTCAGTGTGACAGTTTGCCCGACTTCGGTGCTGCGTGCCAGATAGGTGATCACGTCGTCGAATTCGGTTACAGGCTGTCCGTCTACTGCGGTGATGACATCGCCGCCAATCGGCTCCTGCTGCCCGTCGATGGTGG
>JAHEME010000656.1 GCA_024643825.1 Chloroflexota bacterium
CCTCCGTTTCGGATTTTCCCTCGACAGGTTGTACTTCAGATTGTATAATCAGGGTAAGGGGCTGAAATGGTTTCGACAGGGAGGGGCGTGACCTCACTGCGAGTCGGGGCGCCTAGGACCCCGTTATCAATGGGCAAAACTATATCTGCCAACACGCAGACACCATCTCTCGCTCTCGCCGCTTAACCCGGCTTGAACCAGAGTTGATCCCCCCGGGGATCATGTCCGCCTGACCCAGCCGAAGTCGGGAGCAGTCGCGGGCAACAGAAAGGCTTCGGTGCTGTGCAGTCGAGATGTCGGGCTGCACCTAAGACACAATCGACACTTACCTGTGCCTAAGCCCGTTGATCGGCGTTTGTACAGGAACATAAAATGATCAGCTACACTCGTAGACGTGGGTGATCCAACTTTTTGGACTCGGGTTCGACTCCCGACAGCTCCACAAGAAAGGCGGTCTCCGTACTTTAGAGACCGCCTTTGTATTCTTGCTCCCCTGCATTTAGAATTTCATCGTACGAATAGCTACATCCAAAACCTCTTGATAATCAATCACTGCCAAGGAGAATACCAGGATGTCGAATCTGGATGCTGCAACGCAGGAAAACATTCAAAAAGCCCGCACTTTTGAGGGAACTCCGTCTGATGAATATCTCGTCCCATATCCCAGTCTTGGCGACCTCCTGGATCGGCGTGCCGCGGAAACCGCCCACAAGGTGTTTCTAATCCACTATGACGGCGATGGACTTCGAGAAGAGTTCACCTATGCGGAGCTAAATCAACGTGCCAACCAGATCGCTAACTTCCTCATCCAGGAGGTCGGCGTGAAAGCCGGTGATCGCGTGGCAACGATGGCCTACAACCACGCCGATACCGTCATGATTTACTTTGCGTGCTGGAAGATTGGTGCTGCGGTCGCCCCGCAAAACGTCTCTGAGGACGACGACCGTATCAACTTCATCCTGCGCAATAGCGAGTCTGTTGCCCTGTTAGTTCGACCGGAGTATATGGAACGGGCGGAATCGATTGTGGCTGGGGCGGGGGCCGGGCAGGAACCAGCCGCCAACATCCGGTTGATCATCCAGACGGGCGGCGAGCCAGATGGCAAACATCCTCACTTGCAAACACAGGCTATCAGATACGAGACATCTCTCACCGCTGCAAGCTCCGTCACCCCGGATTCTGAATGTCTCCTGCTTTACACCAGCGGCACAACCGGTTCTCCGAAGGGAGTTGTCCTGACACACTACAATAATCTGTCGGATGCGTACGGAATAGCCACATGGCATGGCATTACCGCCGATCAGCGTCTCATGTGTGTGCTGCCGATCCATCATGCCAACGGCATAGAAGTCACCCTGATCACGCCCTTGTTTGCCGGGGCTAGCACCGTTCTCAATCGCGCCTATTCGTCATCTCATTTTTGGGAGCGCATTGCGAAGGAAGATGTTCAGATTGTAAGCGTGGTTCCTACCCTGCTTCAGTTCAGTCTGGATTACGCAGCCGAGGCGGAGAAGGCCGGGCGCAGCATCTGGGGCGAGGGCGTATCCAGAGAAGACCTTGCCCGCTTCCGCCATCTGATCTGCGGCGCTGGTACGCTGGCCGTCTCCCTGGCGACGGAATTTGAAGAGAAACTCGGCGTCCGCATTGTACATGGCTACGGTCTCAGTGAGACCACCTGCTATTCATGCTTCCTGCCACCTGATCTCGAATGGGATGAACATCGTAGCTGGATGAAGGATTATGGCTATCCGTCGATTGGTGTTCCTATTCCACCCAATGAAATGGCGATCTTTGATCTGTCTGGCAGCGGTCAACAGCTTGGCGCTGAGGAACGTGGAGAAATCTGCGTGCGTGGTCACAATGTCATGAAGCATTATTTCAATCGGCCTGAAGCGAATACCGAGACATTCAAGTTTGGCTGGTTTCGTACGGGGGACGAAGGATTCTACGAGGAGGACGCCCAGGGTCGCCCATTCTTCTTTATCACAGGGCGGATCAAGGAGTTAATCAATCGTGGTGGCGTTAAGTTCTCACCCTTTGATATTGAAGAAGTCCTGCTGGAATTGCCAGAGGTAAAGTCCGGGCTTGCCATTGCCTTTGAGAACGACTATTACGGCGAGGAAGTCGGGGCCTATGTGGTGCTTCATGAAGGAAAAACACTATCGGAGGATCAGATTCTAGCCCATTGCCGGGAGCGAATGACGTTTGAAAAAAGCCCTAAGGTCGTAGTTTTTGGTACAGACATCCCCGTTACTGCGACGGGAAAGTACCAGCGTCTGAAGTTGCACGATCAGTTTGTGGCCTGGAAGCATACGCAGTTCCGTGGCTAAACCAAGCATCTTTACAAATACGTCCTACATCATGATGGGCATCTGAGCATTTTGCAAATTCCTATGGAATTCTTATATGGACGCGTTATAATTAGCAGTCTATGGTTCTGAGTGCTAATCGCAATCCATGCAAATAGGAGGAATTACCTGACATGGCAGATCTTAATTTGCGTCCTCTGGCTGACCGCCTCATCGTAGAGGCCCTGGAGCAGGAATCTCGTACTGAGAGTGGCCTGTTCATTCCGGAAACAGCCAAGGAAAAGCCG
>JAHEME010000657.1 GCA_024643825.1 Chloroflexota bacterium
GTTTCCCGGATAGGCTGCCGGACGCTCTGTCCACTTCCGCTGTGTTGCCTCCTTCCCACGCTCGATTGCCTTACGTGCATCATGCACCGCTGCTTGTATCGTAAGACATCTGGGAAGAAATGTCCAGTAGTCGCTCTATCGCGATAGGATGCGCTGCCGCAGCAAAGCGTCAATTCTCATCGCCCCCCTGACTCGGCTCCCCCGCCGCTATAGGCGGGCGCGCTGCTGCTTATATCTGGCAATATGTGGGGAAATCGGAAAGTGGATAAGAGGTAACCGTAGGACTTGGGTCTATTTCACTTGAGTTGTAACTGTAGGCGCGGCTCTTCCTGCGGCCACGATAAGTTGAGGCTGCTGCAACTTTCGTGAAATGCACCCTAGGACTTAAGAAACTTGTTTAGTTGTTCATTGAGGGTATACAATATATGTTGATAGCATAGAGGCAGAATATTTTCCTAATCTTTTGTTATCTTCCATCCACCTTTCTTTCGTGGGCAAGATGCTGTATGGTATTGCTTCCAAGCACCCAGCAAGGGAATACAGAAGAAGGTGTAGATGTTCCCCTGGCTACGCGACAAAAGACACCGATACCAAATACGCAAGGTCATAACATTCAACCGCGCCGACTCCAATTTGTTGCAGATTTTTGGTCTAAGCAAAAGCGTGAAGCAAGCATCCAGATCATTGACGGTGTTTACAATTGCACAGGCTTAGTATTTGGCGCTCGAAGAACCACAATCAACATTTGCCATGTACGATGGATATTAGAGGAAGATGAGTACAAACAGATTCCAGATCCGCAACACTACGGTTATATGCAAGGTGATATAGTCCTTTATGGAACGCAGGATGAAATTACTCACGTTGGGATTGTTTGGTCTGTTGAGGTTGATGACAAGGGCATCTTTTCCAAACCAATCATTTTGAGTAAGTGGGGCGAAACACCAGAGTTTTTGCATCCACTAGCCGTAGTGCCTGATGAATATGGTATGCCGGTTGAATTCTGGCGTCATAAACGGCATGTGAGGGCATAACAATGAAAGTGTTAATCACGGCAATCGAGAGTGATGAATTCTACGCTCAACTAGCAATAGCAAATGATATAGATAATTTCATTCGCTTTGCTTGGCGCAATGCTTTTGTGCGATCTCTCATCGAGAACCTTCAAGATTCTATAAATGGTGATGCACAGATTAAAGTAGTTTCCAGGATGCTCAATCTACTCAATGATGAATATGACGATCATTACATACGATCAGCCGATACAGCACTGGCTGTTTATTTGCTGGCTCTAAATGCAGTGAACAGTCCGTATGCAGAGCCTTTAGCCAACATAATCCTTAAGACCAACAATCTTTGGCGAGCTGCGCAAACAGCAATGGTCACTCAAGTTGGAAAGAGGGAGTCTACTCAGACTAAGAAATCTCTGGCCAAGTCAGTTGGACAGAGCGCTGACGAGAACACCAGTCAGGCTAGTGTTGAAATGGCAGCTATTTCTTTGGCATCATTTGAGGTCACAGAGTCAACAGACACTCGAAAGGTAGAACCAAAGGAGACATCAACTTCAACGGGTTTCTTCGCTCGGCGTGGATCTGAGATTTTTCGCTTTATGGCAGAAGATGTTGCCGCATAATTAACTAAGGTAGAGGTAAAATGGCTAGGCATATCTGGTCAGTTCTATGCGAATCTAGCATTATCGACTCTTTGACTAATCGTATGTCTCTATTCAATGCTGTAGAGCAAATCGGAGTTACCGTGCCACTTGAGGAATGGCCCGTCGAGATTCCCTTGAGATTCGATTTAGTTACTATGTGGTCTCGTTTTGATTTTGAGGTTGCTGAAGAAAGCCTGGCCAGGATCATTGTTGACCATACAGACGAAATAGACGAGGTAGACGAGGTAGAGTCTTATTCCATCAATCTTACAGGGGACTTCAAGCGTTTTCGTCACCAAACACGGTTCTTTGGCGTGCGGGTTATGAGGCCAGGGGTGACATGGTTTATTGTTCAACAACTCAGAGGAGATGAATGGGCGGAAGTTAGTAGAATACCACTGGAGGTCAGGTTTCAGCCCGAACTGGAGAAGCAAACTTGAGATCTGGGTCAATCCCACCGAACTCTATCATAAGAGTTGTCATGGTATGAAAATTCCACGACCAACAATCTTAACCGTCCGGTATTCGAGTTTACTGTCAGCGGCTATCTCAAGGCGTGGCGCAAATCGGCGGGATTGACACAGCAGCAGCAGACCCACCACACGCGTAATCGTGAACCATCCAACAAACCGTTTCCTGAACCACCGCGAAAGCCGTTCCGTGATGTCCATTGCTCTCCTCAGTCCTGCGAGCGATTCTTCCATCATGATAAGGCCAAACGAAACCTGGGAGAAATGGCGCAGAGGGGCAGCAGATTGGCGCGCCATGACGAGCAGCGCCCGAATCGAAAAGGCGGCTCATTGTGAGCCGCCTTCTCCGGGCTATTGCGTCCGCAATTGCCCTCGGTAGATCCAGTTGATCAGAAAGAGAAGCGCGATCAGGAGGAGCGGGCCGGAAATTCCCAGATAGGCGCTCCAATGCATTTGTCCCCAGAGCATGACT
>JAHEME010000658.1 GCA_024643825.1 Chloroflexota bacterium
CCTTGCCAGTCACCCGATCCCAAAAGCGTCTCATGGTGGCCTCTAGTCCACCTCGCGACCGCGCGGCTGGAACCGCGGAGACTTCACCACGGTTGACAGCTTCAACACGCTGCTGGAAGGCTTCGACCAGTTTGCCAGTTTTGCTCTGCACGAATTTGCCTGCCATTCGCAGCAGCCATTCACCACGCTCAGAAGCCTCCATGTGAATAGTGAGCGTAACTTTTGTCTGTTCCGGTTTCTCGCCGTCGTCGACCTGCCATGTACCCAGCAGCGTTTCCACTGGCCCATCTATCAGCTCGAAACCCACCTCACGATCTGGAATTTCTGTTACGCGTACAAGTGCCGGGATCGTGAGAATGGCAGCTTTGACCACCATTTGATATACATCGCGCCCTGTTCGCGACGAGGAGGCTATATCACTGATGAAATCCGGATACGCTTCGAAATTCGCCAGCACCTGATATACAATTGCCCTGGGCGCTTCGATGGTTTGGCTAATCGAAAAATCAAACTTGTTATCTTCTACTTGCCACATGATCTGTCCGCCTTTCAAGACGGCTAGTTCAAATTGCTGAGACGCAGCTGCTCTTTCAGATGCTCAGAAGCTCGCAGCGTGACGGTCATCGCTGTGAGGGTAATGTTACTGCCTCCGCCCGTCGGAAAGATGCTGGTATCAGTGACGTACAAATTGGGGATATCGTGAGACTGGCAGTAGGAATTCAAGACGGAAGTTCTCGCATCATTGCCGATCCTCACTGTACCCATAGGATGCGCTGAAGAGACTGGCCCGATTTTGACCTTCCCCGCGCCAGCAGCCTCAAGCACTTCTGCCGCCTTTTCTCCACCATGTCGGATCAATTTGCGATCATTCTCATGCCACTGATGGTGTAGATGAGCAACTGGTAAGCCATAATGATCTTTGGTCTCGTGATCCAGAGTAACTGTGTTATTGTCATTAGGCAGACCTTCACCGCATACCCACCAACCGCCAGCGTACGCATAGTGGCGGATTACGTCTTTTAGCTCAGTTCCCCAGATATTCCAGTAATTTGATGCGTAGAAGAATGGACCAGGGACAAAACTCTCAAGGGTATACCCCCGCGCGAAATCCCGTTGTTGATCGTTGGAATACCAATCCTGACTAAGCACATTGCCCATGACCGGGCCTTTGAACGCGTTTACGGGTTCATTGAAAAATCCAGTCACCGTGCAGGTAGGGTGCGCCATAAAATTCTTGCCGACCATACCGCTTGAATTGGCAAGCCCGTCAGGAAAGGCTTTGTTTGATGAAAGCAGGAGTAACCTCGGTGTCTCGATCGCATGCGCGGCCACGACAACGGCCCGAGCTTTGATCTGATGTTCACGACCCTCAGCATCAAAGTACGTCACCCCAGTGACCCGATTGCGTCTGGCATCATAGTCAACGCGATGGGCAGTCGCGAGACTGATCACGTCAGCGCCACATTCGATTGCCCTGGGAACGTGCGTGACCAGTGTTGTTGATTTCGCTGTGCTGCGGCAGCCTTGCATACAGAAGCCACAATTGATGCAGGCCTCTCGCCCCTGATATGGCTCAGAGGCAATTGCCAGAGGTCCATGCATTGGATGGCCGCCAAGCTTCTGTACGCCACTAGCTAAAAGCTTCCCCTGGTGGCTGAACGGCAGTGGGGGCATTGGGAACGGCCCGCTGCGTGGGGCTTCATATGGATTCTCACCAGCCTGGCCGGAGACGCCGAAATCACGTTCCATTCGTGCGTAGAACGGCTCCAGATCATCGTACCCTATCGGCCAATCTACGCCGACACCGTCTACTGAATGGATCTGGAAATCATCACTATGAAAACGCGGAGTGACGCCACACCATACCAGCGTCCCCCCTCCTATTCCTGTCCCTGACCAGGGGTTGATTGGATTATCGCCACTGGTGGTACGCTTTCCGCTCCACAGCAGCTTGAGCATCTCAGCTTCATCGTTTTCAAAGTCCACCTTTGGGTTGTAATGAGGTCCTGCATCCAAGCCCACTACAGACAATCCTGCCTCAGCCAGCTCTTTGAGCATGACCCCACCACAAGCACCTAACCCAATGACCACCACATCGACAGCATCTTTGGACGGCATTTAGAGAAGCTCCATGAATTCATTGTGTTCCCATTCGTCGACGCGGCTGTTCCAGGCAGCACTCCCATAGTCTGCGACGGCAGCTTTCGCCTTCGCAATTTCATACTCCTTGTCTACAGTAAATGTCTGAATCCCATCGGCAGGGAGGATTTCTAGGAGTTCTGTGTCTGCTGCAAGCGCTTCTAACGCCTTCTCAAGGGTATTCGGAATGCGCGGAAGATCAGTCAACGTATAGGCATTGGTTTGAATGGGTTCCGGCGGCTCAATTTTCTTTTGAATGCCATCCAGAGCAGCGGCTAGACTGGCAGCAGCCACAAGATAAGGATTGGTGCTACCGCAAGCCATCCGGTTTTCGAAATGCGTACCCTTTCCTCGCCATGCCTTTACACGTACGCCGACGCTGCGATTCTCATGCCCCCATGAAATACTGTTAGGAGCATAAGTGTTGGGCTGATAGCGTTTGTAGCAGTTCACA
>JAHEME010000659.1 GCA_024643825.1 Chloroflexota bacterium
CGATGATCGGCACACTGCGGGAGGTCATGGCGGAGCGGGGCGGATTGGAGTCGCTGCGGCTGCACCCGGCGAACCCCGATGCGGTGGATCGGGCCAACGAACTCAACGCGCAGCTTGAGTCGGCGAGAAGTCGGGTGATTGCGCTATCAGGGTTGTATGAAGAATAAGACAGGGGCGCTTGGGAAAGCGCCCCTATCCCAATTCTACTCGTGAATTAGAAACCACCTACATCAAGCAGCTTCTCTTTGATCCCATCAGGGTCATCGGCGTTGTTCCAGTTGGTGCTGCCTGCGTTCTGGAGCGCGGCCTTGACCTGATCGGGGGATGCGCCTGCATGAGTCGAGAGGTACAGCGCGGCGGCTCCCGTCACGTGCGGGGTAGCCATCGACGTACCGGAGATGGTGTTGTAACCCCCATCGTTCCAGGTGGAGAGGATGCACACGCCTGGGGCGATGATGTCGACATCGGAGCCAAAGTTGCTGAAGTCGGCGAAGGTGTCGTCTACATCCGAGCGGCAGGTGGGCGCTGCGCCGCCGCCGGGTGCGCCGTTGAAATCCGCCAGCGCGGATACGGTGATGACCATATCGTAGGCAGCGGGCGTGTGATTGGCGGCGTTGTCAGACTCGTTGCCAGCCGCGACTGCGAAGGTCACGCCAGCCGCCGTCGCATTGCACAGGGCCTTCTTCATCGGATCGGTGGTGGCGGCGCAGCTTAGACCGTCATCGCTGCCCGTACCGCCGAGGCTCATGTTGGCGACTTCGATGGTGCTGGCGTGGGCAGTAACCCAGTCGATACCGCAGATCACACTCGCCCAGGTTCCTGAGCCAGCGCTGTTCAATACGCGAACAGCCCACAGCCGTGCGCCCGGCGCAACGCCAACTACACCGATGTTGTTATCAAGAGCGCCTACCGTGCCTGCGACGTGGGTTCCGTGCCCGTTGCCATCGCTGTACTTATTCGATGGGCCTGTTGAGCAGTTGTACCCGCCGACCACGTTCAGGTCGGAGTGGCTGTAGATCCCGGTATCGACGATGGCGACATCGACGTTGACCGAGCCGCTGCCATTGCCCGCCTGCGTGCTGCTGGATGGACCATTGATACGGGCGATGCCGGTCGGGACTACCTGCGTGCTTCCGCCGCCACCACCGCCACCGCCGTTACATGGTGGAGTCCGGCACTTCTCGATGCTCACATAGACATCCTGCGTGATGGATAGCACGCGTGGATCACTCTGCAAGGCACTCAGACGGCCCGGCGGAACATGAGCCGAAAAACCTTTGAATGCATTCTCGTAGACGTGGCCGACACCCAGCCCGTGCGCCTGGGCCATCTCATTGGCGACGGCGGCGGCATTGGCGTTGGGCTGGAGCATCACGATGTACTCATCCGGTACTCCCTGCCCGTTCTGTGCCATCGCTGGCTGGGCCTGAAAGTGAAACATCGCCAATGCCAGCAGCAAGCTCCCTGCCAGCATCAGCGTCCTGCGTACCCACGGTCGTGCACTAACTGACATCTCTATGCCTCCTTACGAAAATGGTCCCTGTGGTGCTGGTCAAGCACCAGGCGTTGAAGAAAGATTCAACGCCACATTGCATTATGAGGAATCAGACAGTCTCTGACAACATTGTTACAAAGAGCACAATGAACCGTCTCGATTCCTGACTCATCTTATAGAGTCGCAGTTACCGATATAAATGGGTCGCAAGTCCCCATAGATTGGCTCGGAGGGAATCAAAAAGGCCGCCTGCGCGGACGGCCCTTCTGAGTGGCGGATGGCGTTACTTGATCGTCACACCACCGCGCACGCGGCGCTCCTGGCGATAGTTCCGCAGCCAGCCATACTGATCGGGATTCTCCAGGATCAGCTTATCCAGCGCGCGGGTGTCATACGAGGTGCGGGTTCCGTCTGCGACTACGCGCGCGTAGCCATCCTCGTCTGACCAGTTTTCGCCACGATATTCGAGCAGCATCTTGAGCCGCTGCCTGGCCGCGTCCATCAGGGGCCGCACTTCCGATTCCACTTCGTTGATCCGATCCTGCGCTTCTCGTACCATCTCGACCAGTTCGGCGACCTCATCGTCAATCGACTTGATCCCCAGCGGCGCAACCTGATCCTGCATCACAACACCCATTGCCATCATCCTCCCGAATTCCTATAAAACCTATGTTCTAATAGTATACCGCATTGAGGGGGAATTGGTTGCAAGGAATGGGGTGTTTTGAGGGGGAATTCAGGTTTTCTAACGGACTTCTAACGAGTCCCCCTGCAACCAGTTTTCATCAGAGTTCCCCGCGCACGGCCCATGCACGAGCAATCATCTGAATGTCGCCGCTATCATCTGGATCGAGATGGCGTTTCAGGGCTGAGACCAACTCGTTTCGCTGACCGGGGGTGAGCGAAGTGACGTACTTTGGAGCAGGACCCGTCCCGGCAAGAAATGGATTCCAATACTCTGAGAAGGTGGTGAACACAGTTGGGATATCGATGGCATCGGATGTCACCTGCGACAGTCCGGCTTCCCGGAATGTACTCACCAGGCGATCAGGCTGGCACAGGGGAAACCGTGCGCCTTCGTCA
>JAHEME010000076.1 GCA_024643825.1 Chloroflexota bacterium
AGTCGGTCGGGAAGTTGTGCGTTGCTTCAGCCACAGACACATCCTTTTGCATGGATAGCTCAAATATTCTAGCTATACTATAATAGCACCAGCGTATGAATGAGGAGCAAGAATCTCACAAGAGATAATCAACTATGTATCTTTCAGATGTATTCAGCAACGTTGCCTACAAACGACTCGCTATGGTGGAAATTAGTGGTGACGCATCCAATCAACACGAACTGAATGGCAGCGCACCACTTCAAGAGTTTTTTGGCACAGACGGTAAAGTAAAAACACCTATCATCTGGCAATACTTTGCCGATGACAAAGACACGATTCGTGTTGAGGGGCAAGTTACGTTTTATGACGCCCGTGAGAAGGATGCGAAACGTACTGAGTGGAGATTGTACTATACTGGCGAAGCAGTCGAACTATTTAAACTCACGTATCCTGGCGATCTTCTGCTTCTTGCGCGTACTCACTCCGGGATATTGTATGGTTTGATTGTTCAACAGGATAGCGCATGGCTCCGAGCCATTCATGACCTTTTCGACCTTGACGACCTTGAGAAAAGCCTGTTTCTTAACGTAGCGAGCGAAACGCTTGCTCGGAATACTCTGGAGTATTCGCGTCAATTAGTGCTAGACGAGTTGGGTATTGAAACAGCTTTACCCAGCCAGCCGCTGGATGAAGACCTTGTGCTAGCACAATTTCCAGATGGATTCCCAACCACCGCTGAAATGTCAGCCTTTGCCCGTACCCTGGTTGAGGTCGAATCAGATAATCCAGATGAGACCCTGATACGCTGGTTGAACAGGGAAGAAGAGTTATTCAGAGCGCTTGAGAAAATCCTTATGCAGTCAACTCTGGATCAAGGATTTGACTCGGTCGATTCGTTCGTATCCTTCTCATTATCCGTACAAAATCGCCGTAAGTCCCGAATGGGTTGGGCATTTACGAATCATCTAGCAGCACTATTTGATGTGAACGGTTTGCAGTATTCAAGAGAAAAAGTAACTGAGGGACGAAGCAAACCCGACTTCCTGTTTCCTGATATTCATTCCTATCTTGACCCTGAGTTCCCAGCATCCAATCTGATCATGCTAGCAGCAAAATCATCATGCAAAGACCGATGGCGACAGATACTCACGGAAGCAGAACGCATCCCGGAAAAGCACCTATGCACATTGCAAGCAGGCATCTCGATTGCTCAAACAAATGAAATGATCAACCAGTATGTCACTCTTGTGATACCGAAGTCGCTCCATAATACATATACTCAGGAACAGCTTGACAACATCTGGACTGTGCAGGACTTTGTTGATTTTGTGAGACAAAAACAGGGCTAATTGCCTGTGGGGGTAGCTGCTGATGTATAGGTTCATCGATCTGTTTGCTGGAATTGGAGGGACTCGGCTGGCCTTTGAGCAAGCTGGAGGACAGTGCGTATTTAGTTCTGAATGGGACAAGTATGCACAGATCACTTACGAGGCTAATCACGGAGAAAAGCCTGAAGGCGATATTCGTAAGATTGCCGTAGATGAGATTCCTGATTTCGAAATTCTTGTTGGAGGCTTTCCCTGTCAGCCGTTTTCAATTGCGGGAGTTTCTAAGAAGAACAGCCTGGGTATGAAACACGGCTTTGACGATGAAAAGCAGGGAAATCTGTTTTTCGAGATTGATAGGATTATCCGAGGTAAACGGCCCAAAGCGTTATTGCTGGAGAACGTCAAAAATCTATTATCACACGACAAAAAGAGGACGTTCGCAATCATCCACGAGATGCTTGATGATGCTGGCTATTCCCTTTTCGTGCAGATAGTAGACGCAGGGCACTATGTTCCACAGCACCGTGAACGCATTTTCATTGTAGGTTTTCGACGTGATATCTATCCAGACATCGATTTCAAATTCCCGGAATCCCCAGAACTTTCTTTGCGGATTGGGGATATTCTTGAGCCAGCAGTCGATGAAAAATACACGCTAAGTGACAAGTTATGGAATTATCTACAGGCTTATAAGGAAAAACATCAGCGACAGGGAAATGGATTTGGATTCGGGCTGGTTGATCCTGATACGGATGAAATTACTCGAACTCTAAGTGCGAGATACTACAAGGATGGCTCTGAGATTTTGATAAAGCAAAGGGGTAAAAATCCAAGACGCCTGACACCACGAGAATGTGCCCGTCTGATGGGATTCCCGGACACCTTTGAAATCCCCGTCTCAGATACACAGTCATATAAGCAATTTGGAAACTCAGTGGTTGTTCCTGCGGTACGGGATATTGCGATAGCTGTAGTTACAACCCTGAATAACGAAAAGCGACAGAAATCTCAGAAAGTCTCAGCCGTAAACGTCAGACTGTTGCAGCCTCCCTCTGATCAACCCGCGCAAATACAGGCAAAACTATATATGCCACTGCCTCATGAAGACACAGCAGCTAGCTGAGGGAATCCCTCTTTCAAGCCTAGTTTATCTGAGGAGAAAGATCGTTTTCTGGGGGACAGATCATTTTGCCCTGTTTCCGTGGCGAGTCACGAAAAACCACTGGCACGCTCTCGTTGCGGAAATCATGCTTCAAAGAACGCGGGCCGAGCAGGTTGTGCCTGCGTTTGAGAAGTTTCGCCACCTGTATCCCCATCCTCGCGATCTAGCCATTGATACCGATAGCGTGGTTTTTGCTACACTGGGCTTGCACTGGCGGGAAGAATTGCTCCGTGACCTTGCCGCAATCCTTGCCACAATCGAGATTCCGATTGATCGCGAAAGCCTCATGGCGCTGCCGGGCATTGGGAGTTACATTGCTGCGGCCTATCGTTCAATGCACCTGGGCATCCGCGATGTAATCATTGACAGTAACGTAGTACGGTTATATGGGCGATTCTTTGGTTTTGAAACCGACCCGGAGACTCGCCGCAAGAGATGGTTTATCGACTTAGCGGAGAGGATCACACCTCAACGTGTCCATCGACAATATAATTATGGGCTGATCGACTTCACACGAAAAATTTGCGCTCCCAACCCCAATCATGAGAGTTGTCCGCTGCGGAATCAATGTAAATACTACATTGCTATGCATGCTCCTCCACCATCCCCCGCGTAAGCCCCCCCGCCTCAATGATCCCCCGGTACAACTTGCCGCTGTCGCGCAGCGTACGCTTCTGTGAGTCGAAATCCACGTCGTACAACCCAAATCGGTAATCGGGACTGTAGCCTTCGTGCCACTCGAAGTTGTCGATCAGACTCCAGAAGTAGTAGCCCTTGATCGGCATCCCATCCTGAATGGCCTGCCACAGCGCATACAGATGATCCACCAGGAACTTTTCGCGCAGAGCATCATCGCCGCAGGGAATCCCGTTCTCGGTGATCAGGATCGGCACGTCAAAGCGGCGGCGCAATCGCTCCAGGTTCTCGATCAACCCCTGCGGATAGAACTCGCCCCAGTGCGGCGGGCCATGCGGATGATCCGGGCGCGGCTCCCACACCAGGCCAAACGTGCCCGGACTGCGAAATGGAGCAAAGCGCACATTGTAGCGCTGATAATAGTTCAACCCGATCCAGTCCAGTGTGTCAACCAACTCCGGGATCGTGTCTCGCCGCCCAATCAGTGGACGCCAGCGCCCGGTTTGCAGCGCCTCCAGCATCATGCCGCTGAACACACGAGCCATAACTCGCTTCGCCAGCACGTCGAACCAGTTACGCGGATTCGAAGGATGCCATGCAACCATATTCTGAGCGATGCCTACCTCTGCATCCGGCTGCAAACGGTGAATGGTGGCATAAGCCCGCGCGTGACCCTTCAACAGATAGTAGATCACGCGGAAGTACGCGCGCGGATCACCGCCCGTCATCAGATTCTTGCCCCGAATCAGGTTGTACAACCCGTATACGCTCGGCTCGTTGATCGTACACCACAGGTCGCACAGATCGCCGAATGACTCGACGGCTTTCGCCACATAACGGTCGAAGCGGTCTACCGTCGCGGGCGTCTGCCAACAGCCGAACTCCGTCAGCCACAGCGGGTTGGTGAAGTGATGGAGCGTGATCATCGGGCGGATGCCTGCCGCACGCATGGCAGTCAAGATGGCGCGGTAGCGAGCAATCGCGACCTCATCCCATTGATCGGGCTTTGGCTCGATGCGATCCCAGGCGATGCTCATGCGATGGGTGGTGGTCTTTAGCTCCGCCATGCGCTGAATGTCCTCCTCCGCGCGGCCCGACCACCACTCATCCGCCCGACCCGCCAGAGCTTCATTCCATGTGCAGCCCTGCTGGTTCAGGTCGTACCAGTCATTCGTATCGCCGCCGCCCTCCACCTGATAGGCTGAGGTCGCTGTGCCCCAGAGAAAGCCCTCCGGGAAGGGATAGTCTGCTTGTGTCATCGCTGAATTCTTTCTGTGCTGGGATTGCTTCTCCCAGATTATACGTGACGACTTGCGGGATGGCACAGCGGAAGAGTTTGTCCATTTGCTACCCTACTCGCTTACTGCTACACTGAGGGCCTCGTAGAAAGATTTCATCCTAAGAGGTGCGCCATGACCAACCACACGCGCGTCCATGCGTCATTCAGCATCCGGGTATCTTCCCCTGCCAGCGCACCTGCGATCCGCAGATAGTCACGGCGAGGCACGTCGCCACATATCTCCGGCTCCTGAAGGCAGCGGTCAGCGGGTGAATGCCCCTGGCCGTTTTTTCATGGCCGGAGCAATCCCGCCACACTCAGGAGACCCAGGGTGATCACATCGATTCAAGCGAAGGGCACATCCGTTGACTGATACTCCATCCATCCACACGGGCTACGCAGACGTTCATGGCGCGCAGTTGTACTACGAGATCACCGGCGCAGGCTATCCGCTGGTACTGCTGCATGCCGGGATCGCCGACTCCCGCATGTGGGATGTTCAGTTCCCGGTATTCGCCGAGGAATTTCTCACGGTACGCTACGATATGCGCGGTTTTGGCCGTTCCGCGATGCCGTCCCACGAATTCTGCCTGTACGAAGACCTTGCCGGACTCCTTGATGCCCTGGGCCTGGACTCGGCGATGCTGGTGGGACTTTCGCTAGGAGGCTCCACCGCTATTGACTTCACCCTCGCGCACCCTGACCGGGTCGATGCGTTGGTCGCCTGTGCCCCTTCCCTCAGTGGATTCCCCTGGTCAAACCTGGCCCTCGAAGGCTGGGGGGCTATCGATGATGCGATAGAACGAGGTGACAAAGCCGCCGCCATCGAGCTTGACCTGCACATGTGGGTCGATGGCCCCTCCCGGCAGCCCGATCAGATGGACGAGTCGGTGCGAGAGCAAGTCCGCGAGATGCTGACGCCCCTCTACGACACCCCGGAAGGAAGCGGAGCAGAGCAGCGCCTCGATCCTCCCGCTATCGGAAGACTGGCAGAGATTAAGACTCCGACTCTGATCGTGGTGGGGGATCAGGATATGCCGGATATGATGGGCATCGCCGACAAGCTGGAAGCAGGCATTCTGGGAGCACGCAAGGTGGTGATCTCCGGTGCGGCCCACATGACTAATATGGAGAAGCCTGAACTTTTCGCGCAGGCTGTATTGGCATTTCTACGCAAGGTTTAAGCCCGCCAAAATCCCTGCGAAACCACCTCCTGCCTGCCCCCTGCTACCCAACAGATAGCAGGAACCTCATCCCCATTCCCGAAAAAAATAATAGTAGGATTATCCCCCATCGCATCTGTCTCCTCAGTTGCGGTACACTGAAGCATCGAGAATTGATTCAATGAAGGGGCTTGTCTTCGTGGCTCATGATGTGCTTATTGTGGACGACGATCTGGGAATGCGCGAGATATTGGGATCGATCTGCGGCCTGATCGATGTACCGTGCCGTTTTGCTATCCACGGTGAGGAGGCCCTCAAGGAGGTCAAGAACGCACGTCCCGGTCTGATCCTGCTCGACCTCATGATGCCCGTCATGAGTGGTCAGGAAGTCCTTCAGCATCTGAAGGCTGCCCCGGAGACCGCACAAATCCCGGTCATTGTGTTCACCGCTGCGCGGTTGAGCAAGAATCAAATAGATGCTCTTTCCATCCCGCAATCAATGATTCTGTTCAAGAGTGAGATAGGGTTGGAGGACATCCGTGATGCGATCATCGCTGGCTTGAAGGTGATGGTCTGAGCTTCTCGGAGGGCTGCCAGCCGATCCAGTCATACCTAATGGAATGAACCTGTTACTTGCACAACGTTATGTTTTGGTTAGAATGAAATATGTAAAAGGGATGTTTAGTAAGAGGAACTGAGGAAACCTATGACCGCTGACATTCTCATCGTCGATGATGAGCCAGCCGTACGAGAATTACTCAAGCTGGTGGTTCGCACGATGGACATGCCATTTCGCGAGGCACAGGACGGCATCGATGCGCTGGAAAAAATCGAGGCTGACCCACCGGCGATGATCATTCTGGATGTCATGATGCCGCGTATGGATGGCCTGACTCTTCTCAAGAAATTGCGCACCCAGGCGGAGACCGCGGCCATTCCGGTGCTGCTCTTCACCGCCTTCCGGGTTCCTTCGCAGGATATCGAAGACCTGAATATGCCGCCTTCGATGATTATGAACAAAGGCTCAATGTCTGTCTCCGCCATTCGTGCTGCTGTGCGGGATTCGCTGAAAAAACCACAGCCCAAGCCGGAGCGCGCACCAGTGATGCAGCCACCCATCCCGGCACGCCCACCACAAACGGCACAGCAGTTGCTGCCTGCGCAGCGCCTTGCGCCAGCAGCTTCGCAACTCGGATCATCTGCACATCCCTTGTCTACCCCGCCAATGCGGGCCTCCCAGCCACCTGCGCCCCTGACGCAAAAACCCCTCGACGCAAAATAAGCAATCATCCCGCCGCCCGCTAGTAGGCGGCGTTTCCTTTCGATCACACCCTACGCCAACTTGTCCCACCCTCTACACAGCACTACAATCGCCGCTATGAGCGAAACATCTTCCCCCGTGAACCTGACCGTGATCGGCGGTGGCATTGTGGGCCTCGCCACCGCGCGCGAGGCGTTGATCCGCCACCCCGATTGGCGCGTGCTGGTGCTGGAAAAAGAGCCGCAGATCGCCGCGCACCAATCGGGGCATAACAGCGGCGTTCTCCATGCGGGCATCTACTACACACCCGGATCATTCAAGGCGCGCGCCAGCGGCCAAGGCCGCCGCCTGCTGATCGACTACTGCGCGCAAAAGGGCATCGCTACCCGGCTGTGCGGCAAGCTGATCGTGGCGCTGGATGAGTCGGAGCTACCCCGCCTGGACGACCTGCATCAGCGCGGCCTCGCCAACGACGTCCCCGGATTGGAGCGCGTCGGCCCGGAACGCATCCGCGAGATCGAGCCGAATGCCGCAGGGATCGCGGGATTGTGGTCGCCGGGGACGGGCATCGTCGATTACGTGCAGGTCGCCCACGCTTACGCTGATGACATCCGGGCGGGCGGCGGGGAAGTCCTGACAGGCCAGCGAGTCGAGTCGATCCGCGAAGCAGGCGAAGAGGTCATCATCACCGCGAACACCGGGCTGGAAGTCGCCGCCCGGCAGGTGATCGCCTGCGCAGGGTTGCAGGGAGACCGCGTTGCGCGGCTCAGTGGAGTCGAAACCTCGATGCACATCGTCCCGTTTCGCGGCGACTATTACGCGCTCACGCCGGAGGCGCGCCCGCTGGTAAATGGGCTGATCTACCCTGTTCCCGATCCACGTTTCCCCTTCCTGGGCGTTCACTTCACGCGCACGATCCATGACGAAGTGTGGGCAGGCCCGAACGCAGTGCTGGCCTTTGCGCGCGAGGGCTACCGCCGCACCGATCTGAATCTGCGTGATCTATCGGAAGTGCTGCGCTTCCCCGGCTTCTGGCGGATGGCGAGCAAATTCTGGCGCACGGGTCTGATGGAGATGTGGCGCGACTATGTGAAATCCGCCTATGTGCGCGAGATGCAGAAGTACGTCCCTGACGTAAAGCCCTCCGATGTAGTCACCGGGCACAGCGGGGTGCGTGCGCAGGCCCTCAACGCTGACGGCAGCTTCGTCGATGACTTCATGATCGCGCAGCGTGGGCGCGTCACCCATGTGCAGAACGCGCCCTCCCCCGGCGCAACTTCGTCGATGGTCATTGGGCGCATGATCATGGATCGAGTCAGTGAACTGGCATAAGCAGGGAACAGGGCCTTGTACCGCGCAAATCCACCCCACGCTAATTCGACCCTGCCCGGAAAACTGCGTACCCTTGACGCCGCAGGGAGAACAGTTTACACTCGAATTTCGCCATCGGAAATAGAGTTGGTTGGTTGTATGATACACAGGAGTTATAGCAGCAATGCTGGCAGATGCGGTGATTATTGGATTTGGCAGGGTCTGGAAAGATGAGAATGGCATTGTCAATCTGCGACCCGCCGATGGCGTAACTCTTACGCGCGAGATGGTTGTGGAAATACTGGACACCTACAAATTCCTCAATGGCGGGAAGAAGGCTCTGGTACTGGTGAACGTCCAGGGATGGCAGGCAGCTTCCCCCGCCAGGGATAGTCAGGTGCTCATGGCAAGTGAGGCAGGAGCAGAGGTCCATCAAGCAGCCGCGTTTCTGGTCGATTCACCTGTCAGCAAAATTATCGTCAACTTCTGGATACGCGTGCACAGGCCGCTCTTCCCCACGCGGGCGTTCACAGAGAAAGACTCCGCTATCGAATGGCTCCAGGGCTACCGGGATTGAGATCGAACGATCCGCTTCCGGTGGAACACTCCCCCTCTTCGTAACCCTGCTCCCCTATCTGAATTCTCCTCAGGCTGCCCTGCCCGGTAACAACCTACCAGCAGCAAGAAAATCCATCCAATAGATGTTTCCTCCAGCTTTGCAGCAAATTGGCTGATCCAGTTGTCAGGGCGAGATATTTGTTGTAGCATAATAAATAACTGACTGGTCAGTTATTTCTATACTAAGAGAGGGAATGGCAGAGCGCCATCCCCCAGCAATGAGGGAGGTACGCCATGAGCGATGCAGTACGATCCACTGGCAATGCGCCGAATCAGGAAGGGAGGCAAGACTTCCAGCCGTCACCCCCGTCGGGACTGTTGAAGCGGCTGCTGAAGCTCCCTGCCGTCCTGTACCGGGCGCACCTCGGCTGGCTGCTGACAGGGCACTTCCTGATGCTGGCTCATGTTGGCCGAAAAAGCGGGAAGGAGTACGAGACTGTCGTCGAGGTGGTCAAGCACGACCGGGAGCGTGGACGCTGGATCGTCGCCTCTGGCTGGGGACCGACGGCCCAGTGGGTTCAGAACCTCAAAGCGCACCCCCGCACGCGGATCACCGTTGGGGCGCGCATGCTTGAAGTCAGGGCCGTATTTCTCTCCCCGGAGGAGGGTAAGGAATATCTGGCCGATTACATCCGCCGCTACCCGGTGGTGATGCGCATGATTCTGCGTGCGCTTGGCTATTCCCGCGAAATCGTGGCATCATCTGATCTCGTATCGTTCGCGGCGGCGGCCTT
>JAHEME010000077.1 GCA_024643825.1 Chloroflexota bacterium
TCAGCTTTCAGCAAGACCTTGTTATCTTACCTATCTGGATGGTTGTTTGCGGACGACCCCAGGGCAATGAAATAGGAGAGTTAACTTGCTGGTCGGTAGCTAAGTTTATGGATCGCAGTTGATATAACGAACAGGGTTCTGTGTTAAGTAACGTGACACATCGCCGCCAATATAGTGGCGAAGTTCATGAGCTACTTCCCCCTCAAATCTCCAACGTGTCCTTGTCTTCTGGTGAGTGCTCCGGGCTTCTATAGGAAACCATTGCCGGACATGAAAAACCTCTCTAACAATGCCCCGATACACGGTATGTGCATACTTGACTCTGTTTCGCTGCTCGCCAACGACCCAGTTCCCACGTGTTATCTCATATAATTCTTCCGGTGACATCCCGTAGCGAAACAACTTATTGACTGTAACCAGCAACGTGGGTTCTTCAATTGAGATGGGGTGTGCATCGTACTGGGCCATGATGTCGTTGGCACTCATTTTTCCTCGCTCTAGCGACTCATGCCCAAGTACCTGGTTCGTCAGTCCATCAAGGCCAAGCAGATCGATTACAGATGCTTCAATCTCAAAAGCCTCTTTTTCTGTAAGTCCATGCCGAAGAATCTGGTGGCGCACTTTATTGCCACGCGTCTCAATAGTTCGAATTCTGTCCAGTTTGTCAGTGGCTTGTGGATTGATGATCGCATCATTCACATGAGCGAAAACTCGATTTCCTGTTCCCTTGCCGACATAGAAAGGACCCTCATCAAGTGGGTCGATGAGAAGGTAAACATAGTATCCAATCTGTTCAATCACCGATTGGGAAAACTCAAGTGTCTCATTTGACCTATCAGGCATCAAATTCTCCGTTTGCATCGGGCAAAACACCAATATGAAATTAGGGCGTCGTCGTCACCGATGGGCTTGCCGTCGGGGTAGGCTGCGAGCACAGATCGAGCGCACTGTTGACCAGATCGATCACGCGTTCGTCATCCGGGGACATCGTGCGGGCGGTTTGCAGCGGCTGCATGGCTTTGGCGCACTCGCCGATATTGGCATAGGCCAACCCCAACTGTAGATAGATGTCGGCGCTCTCCGTGCCCAGTGCGATCACCTGCTCGTAGGCTAACGCGGATTGTGGATAGTTCCCCTGATCGTAGTACATCACGCCCAATCGCACCCAGGGGGGGGCGAAATCCTTGTCCAGTTCGACGGCGCGCTCATACGATTCTACGGCCGAGGTCGGGTCGCCCACATAGGTCTCATAGGTGCGCCCAATCTCGTAGGGAATCAATGCATTGGAGGGGAATAGCGTCTCGACGCTGAAGAACTGATCGAGGGCTTCCGTAAAACGCCCATTGACACGATACGCGCGCCCCAGCGCCATTCGCAGATTGGGCAGGTTTGGCTCAAGCTGGGCGGCAGCTTCATATTGAGTCGCGGCGGTGACGTAATCGCCGAGGCTTTCCATCACATACCCATAGTCGCGCCGCACATCCACGTTGTTTGGATCGAGGGAGTAGGCATACTGGATGGTCGTCTGTGCCTGATCCCAGCGGTCGAGATCGACCAGGGCTTCCGCCAGATACGAATTGGCGATGGCGAGGTCCTTCTGTAAACCCAACGCCCGTTGAATATCGTTCAACGCCTCTTCGGGCTTCCCCTGCCAGTCTTTGATTTTGCCGAGGATCGCATAGCCATGCGGGTCTTCCAGATTAGCAAGGATCGCGCGGTTGGCAGCATCCAGCGCCAATTGGAGCGTGGCATTCTTCGTATCTCCATATTCCATGCCAGAACGGTACAGCAGGAGCCGCGCTTCCTCAAAGGGGTACTCGACTATGGTCGGGTCAGCGACTCCCGCCTGACGGTACGAGTCAATCGCTTCATCCAGCCGCCCCTGCGTATAGAAATCCTCGGCCTGGGCCGCATAGTCTACAGTGTCTGCCGTGGCAGCGTCGCTGCCTGGAACCGCGGCTTCGCCCGGCTGAGCCGTCGAGCCTGCGTTGATTTGAAATTGACCACGAATCACGTCCGGGTTTAGATACACCCAGATTCCCCCGACGATCATCGCCAGATAAAACACGACCCGGAAGGGGTCTGAGCGCGGACGCTGGCGGCGGTCGGCAGGGCGGTAATCGGCGTAACTGCGCCGCCTGCGCCGCCCGCCTCCTCCAATGGGAATACCCAACTTACGTTCTCCTCAGGACGGGGATCAGGGGCTGGTCGAATCCGTGCTGCTCGTATCGGACTCGGTTCCGGGCCGCTGGATGATCACGTCTGGCTCAACGTAGCCATCCGGGAATCCATTGGTGAAGCCCGGCCCCGAATAACTGTAGGCCGTTTCTGGCTTCTCCGTCCAATCGCGGCACAGCACGAACAGCCGGAGGATGGTTGCTTCGGCCCCTGGATCGGTTAGTTTGTTGTCTTCGTAAATGTGAAGCGCCTTCACCGCCAGCGGAACCGCCATGCGGCACTCGTCTTTATAATAGTAGGCGGAAGCCATCACGTAGTACGTCTCAATCGGGATGTTCTGGTAATCCGGCGCGTTCGGGTCCTGCGCTTCCCCCCATGCGACTGCTTCCGAGAGAATCGCGATGACATCTTCATAGTTCCGGCGGGTGAGGTACACCTGCCCCAGCCGATTCCACGCGGAGATCAGGATGTGTGTCGGGACAGGGCGGTTGGCCGCATCCCACGGAATTTGATTCGGGGTCGGCTGCTGGCCCGGCACGATCTTCCACGGGTTGCTATCAGCGCTGGCAAACAGATCACTGCTGCTCACCAGCGGGCAGGAGACCTGCTCATCTTCGGCAACCCCGTCGGCGGTCTGCGACTGCGCGCACACCAGATCGACAGCCTGCTGCAAGGTCTCTTGCGCTGCACTGTCATCGCGCATCTCAAAGTATGTCTTGCCCCACTCTACATACAAATACGGGTCTTCCGGCGTGCGCACCGCGATCTGCGCATAGGTTTCGACCGATTTCTCCATCTGACCTGCGCCGCGATAGTTGCGTGCCAGCCCATACCACAGGTCGAGAAGGTTCGGGGCTAACCCTAATGCCTGAAGGTACTGCTGAATCGCACCCTGATAGTCGCCATAAAATTCCAGCACGTACGCGTAATTTCGCCGGGTATCGACGTTGTAGGGATCGAGGTTGATGCCCAGTTCGGCCTGCTCGCGGGCCTGCCGATAGCGGCCCAGGTCGGCATACGCTTCGGCAGCATAGGCATGGCCCGGCGCATAATTCGGATCGAGTTCGATAGCATGAAGTGCCTCAATCAGCGCCTGATCGTAGTCCCCATTCCAATCCAGCGCACGGGCACGTGTCGCGTATCCGCGCGGGTCTTCCGGCACTAGCGCGATGATCTGATCGGCGACGGTCAGTGCCTCTTCATGCTGATGATTGAGCGTCAGCAACCGTGCATACTGCGTGAGAAGTTCGACGTTGGTTGGGTCAGTTTCAGCGGCCTGACGATACCAGTCGGCGGCCTCATCTAGCTTGCCTTTGTCATAGGCAGCATCACCACTGGCGCTCAACTCCACTGGAGATGTAGTAGGCGCAGGCGGCGGGCCGATCATCTCCAACACGCGGGGCTGCACCAGATCCATGCGGAAATAGACAAACAGCGCGACCGCAAGGATCACGACGTAGAGAATGATTCCGATCAGTGAAAAGCGCCGCCGGCGCTTGCCAAAGGCCAGATTCCCACGTCCGAGAGGTTCCCGCTTGATATACAATGACACTGACTCCGTTTCGATTGCTGATCCTGAAGCTGCGTATGCAGAGGTGCTTTGGCCTCACCCTGTGTGGGTTGAGGAGCAGCGTTGGCTGAAACTGTGGATTTTTGTTCACAGGTGACACAACGAATGGAGATCATCACTCCAGAAAGCGATCTTACCGCCCGGTTAGCCCCCCTGCAAGGTGCATTGGCCTGCCTGATCAAGGTGTTCTTTGCCTGATTGTAACACGGAGTAGGAGCTGAGTCGTGCTGGGATGCCACCGATTGATCTGCGCTGTCCATGTACGAACTGTATTGTTCGTGCGATACAATAAGACGAACCCCTCATTTCTTAAGGAGGCTTGCCTTGCTAAAATTACGTTTTCCTGCACCTTATCCCCACTCCCACCCCAAAGTAGAAGATGTCAATGCGGTCATTGCGGAGCAAATGACGCTCGGACAGCGTGCCGCCGACCGTGTCGCGAAGGTGGTTGGCTCGTGGCCGTTCCTGATCACGCAATCGTGTCTGCTTGCTGTGTGGGTCGTCCTCAATGGGCTGGCATGGGCCTATAAATGGGACCCGTACCCGTTCATTCTGCTGAATCTATTTCTCTCGATGCAGGCTGCCTTCACTGCGCCTATCATCATGATGAGCCAGAATCGCCAGTCGGAACGTGATCGGATAGAAGCCCACAGCGACTATCAGGTCAACCAGAAAGCGGAGGAAGAAATCCGCGTAATCCTCGATCATCTGACAGCGCAGGATGCCGCCCTCAAGGTGATTTATGAGATGCTCGCCGCCGATCAAATCGACAACAAATGAGACATATCAGGAACAAAAAGCCGCGCCCGCGAAGCGCGTACGCCATTTAGCGGGGCGCGGATGCGCGTAAGTCGCCGTCTTGACACTCCTCAGGGCGGGATGTATAGTCAGCCCCGCACTCGGTGAGGAGAAAAACGTGATTCCTCCAAACCATCTTCGGTGCATTTTTTGTGGAACAGAGCAGGTTTCCAAGAAAGTTGCGTCTGGCGGGGATGGGTTTGCGCCAGACCACCAGCAATGCGGAGGTAAAGTGTAGGATGATTCAGGTTGAAGGGCTTACCAAGTATTATGGGAACTACAAAGCCATCGACAGTCTTTCCTTTCACGCCGATGCAGGGGAAATCGTAGGGTTTCTGGGGCCGAATGGCGCAGGCAAAACCACGACCATGCGAATCTTAACCGGCTATATGCCGCCCAGCGACGGGCGCGCCACGATAGCCGGTTATGACGTGTATGAGAATTCGCTGGAAGTGCGCAAGCGCATCGGCTACCTGCCGGAGACCGTGCCCCTGTATAAGGAAATGAGTGTCTGGCATTACGTAGACTATATGGCCGGGCTGCACGGAATGCGCGGCAACGAGCGCGAAGATCGTGTGGACGAAGTGCTCGATAAGGTCGGGATGCTGGATCGTGCCAACAGCATGATCGACAGCCTCTCCAAAGGTATGCGCCAGCGTGTCGGGTTAGCGCAGGCATTGGTGCATCGCCCCAGTGTGCTGATCCTCGATGAGCCGACCATCGGACTCGACCCCCGCCAGGTGCGCGAAGTGCGCGAACTGATCCGCGAAGTGGGCGAGGAACGCACAGTGCTTCTCAGCACGCATATCCTCTCCGAAGTCAGCCAGCTTTGCTCACGCATTCTGGTGATCAACAAGGGGCTGATCGTCGCGGAAGACGACCCCGACACGCTCTCGGCCCGGCTTTCGGGTTCGACGCGCTTCTATGTACGCGCCGGGAACGTCGAGCCAGACGCGCTCGCCGAGGCGGTTCGTGGCGTCAAGAACGTCGTGGAAGCCCACGCCTCCGAGCGCGGTGTGGAAGTCACCAGCGCGCCGGATACCGACGTGCGCCCACAGGTCGCCGCCGCCATCGTCAAGAATAAGTGGGATTTGCTGGAACTCAAGCCGATGGGCATGTCGATGGAAGACATCTTCCTCCAGTTGACCACCGAACAGGACGGCGAGATGGTGATGGAAGAAGAGGAGGCTCTCTAATATGTCTGACGTTAACCGTTCGCTCCACACGCTGTGGACGATCTTCAAGCATGAATTTTCTCTCTACTGGATTTCGCCGATTGCCTACCTGGTCGGCGCGGCGTGGCTGTTCCTGAGTGGGTTCTTCTTCTCCCGCTCGATTGGCGCGTTCAACCAGGGTGGGTTTGGCTTCGGCGGGTTGGAGCCGAGCATGTCGTACACGCTCTCGCCGATGGCCTTTCTCTTGATGTTCCTCGCCCCGGCGCTGACCATGCGTCTTGTCTCCGATGAAATCCGCAGCGGCACGCATGAGCTTCTGCTGACCGCCCCGGTACGAGACTGGGAAGTCATCGTTGGGAAGTGGCTGGCCGTGTGGGGTGTGTTCAGCGTGTTCATCCTGATCACGCTGCTGTACCCGCTGGTGCTGGTGTGGCGCGGATCGCCCAATGGCGCACAAATCTTCACCGGATATTTCGGCTACTGGCTGTGGGCGGGAACCATTCTGGCGATTGGTGTGCTGGCCTCTGCTGTCACCCAGTACCAGTTGATCGCCTTCATGATCGGCGAGGGGGTAGCCCTGTTCCTGTTTCTGGCCGATACAGCCGGATCGCTCGTCAATAACACGTTGATCAGCACGGTGCTAACGCAGTTGACCGTCACCCAGCACTACCAGAATAGTATGCTGGATCGCGGGCTGGTGAGCGCGGTCGATCTGGCATACTTCATCGGGCTTTCGGCCATCGCTTTGTTCCTCGCTACCCAGACACTTAACATGAGGAGATGGCGCGCGTGATTAAGGATAAAGACGTACGAATTAACCGCGACCTGCTGCGCTGGATTTTGCTCGGCGTCGGCGTGGTTGCGCTGCTGGTGGCGCTCATCGCCGCTATTGTGATTGGGGTTGACCCCAACAAAACCGTTCTCTATATCGCCCTCGCCGTTGGTGCGCTGGGGATCGTCGGGTTTGTGCTCATCGACCCGGAGTCGATCTCCAAGGCGCTGACTGGGCGCACGGGGCAGCAGGCCACCATCAGCTTGCTGATGACCATCTTCACCCTGACCGCTATCGTGGTGCTGTTCAGCCTGGTCTACAAGCTTGACCAGGATGGCACGATCAGCCCGTGGGATGTGGGTAAATCGGGGCAGTATCAGCTTCACCAGCAGACGATTGACATCCTCAATAGTCTGGAAGAACCCGTGCATATCACTGGCTTCTACAGCAGCGGCACATCTGATGATGCGGAACTGCTGCTCAAGCAGTATCGCGGAAACAGCAATGGCAAGCTCACGTTTGACATCGTAGACCCGGACAAAGACCCCGGCGAGGCGGCCCGACTGGGGGCCACCCGCAGCGGCATGCTGGTCTTCGAGCAGGGCGACCGCACCGCGCAGGCCACCTTCGCCGATGAAAGCGCACTCACCGGCGCGCTGGTGAAAGTGGTGCTCGGTGAGCCGCAGAAAGCCTATCTGCTAACCGGGCATGGGGAACGCAGTGTCGATGACTTCGCCAATCAGGGCTTCTCGCAGGCGCAGAGTCAGCTGGATCGTGCGAACTACAGCCTGGAGCCGCTGAACCTGATCGAGAGTGGTAGCATCCCTGCGGATGCTGCTACCGTGATCATTGCAGGCCCAACGGCCCAGCTTTCTCAGCCAGAAATTGATGCACTTACCGCCTATCTGGATGGCGGTGGTTCTGTGCTGGTGCTCTCCGATCCTGGCGCGGGCGGCGGATCGCTGGGGAATGGCGTTCTCGGCGCGGCGTATAGCTCCGATGGTCGCCTGCTGGCGACCGCTGGCGCGGATGGAACCGCCAAAATTTGGGATGCACAGACCGGGCAGGAGCGTATGTCGCTGCGCGGGCACACTAGCGACGTGATTGACGTTGCTTTCTCTCCCAACGAGCAGAAGCTCGTGACCGCAGGCCGCGATGGAACGGTGCGCGTCTGGGATTTGACCAACGGGCAGGAGATCACCGAACTGCAAGGGCAAACTGGGCTGGTGCAGCGCGTCGAATGGTCACCGGATGGATCGACCATCGCCAGCGCGGGCCAGGATCAGGTCGTGAATGTGTGGGATGCCGAGACCTTCGAGCCAATGAGCTACTCTCCGCTGACCACCGCGTCCCCGCTGCTGGCAGTTGCGTATTCGCCGGATGGCAGTCTCATCGCGGCAGGTGGCGGTCGTACGCAGGGCGCGGTCGATGGATCGGTGTACGTATGGAACGTCGCGGACGGATCGGAAGTTGCCAACCGCACGCTGCACACCAATCCGGTTTTCGCTATCGCCTTCACGCCCGATGGCTCTGAACTCAAGAGCGCGGCCATTGACGGCACGCTCGGAACGTTGGATGTCGCCACCGGAGATGGAAACACCGAAACACTCTACCCCGATGTCGGGATCACCGGGCTGGGCTTCCTTCAGGATGGCACGCAGGTTCTCGCCCTCGGCGACGGCAGCGTACACATCCGCCCGGCAGGGTCTACCTCTACCACCGATGATACGGTGCTCACCGGGCACACTGACCTGATCTGGAAGCTGGTCGTGCGCCCCGGCGACGAGGAATTCACCACCGTTAGCCGCGATGGAGACGCGCGTGTGTGGAACATCGCAGACGGGGATACCCGGCTTCGACTGCAAGCGCACAACACCGGCGACCCGCTGCTGACGTACCTTGATACGGCTTGGGGAATCAAAGTGGGTGACGATCTGGTGGTCGATCAGGCCACGGCGCAGTTGTTCGACGCGGTTACACCCGTGATCTTCACCTACAGCGCCACTTCCCCGATCACCAAGCCGCTGAACGATGCGCAGGAGCGTACGTTCTTCATCCTGGCGCGCAGCGTGCAGGCACAGGCCACCCCGCCAGATGGCATCACCGATACGGCGCTGATGTTCACCTCCAGCGGCGCAGCCGGGACTTCGTGGGCGGAAACGACCGACCCGTTCGGTACGAATCAGGTTTCCTTTGACGAGCAGGATATCCCCGGCCCGGTGAGCATCGCCGTTAGCGGCGAAAATGCAGCCACGCAGGGCCGCGTGGTCGTGATCGGCGATGCCGACTTCGCCTCGAATCAGGCGCTGCAAAGCACAACCTACGCCAACGGGCAACTCCTGATCAACACGCTCAACTGGCTGACACAGAACGAGAACGGCATCGATATCCCGCCCGCCGATCTGGGGACAGCCACCTGGGATAGGCCGCTTTCTGCCGCACCGATGGCGATACTGCAAATCGGCGCAACCTGTCTGCTGCCACTGATCTTCCTGGTCATCGGCGCGGTGGTGTGGTTCATCCGCCGCCGTCGGCGCTAGGCGGTAGGAGGCATCTGATGGAGCGTGATAAGCGTTTAACTTCTACTCTGGTGATCGGCGTCATTGCGGTGGCGCTGGTCGCCGCCTTCCTGATCATCAGCAACAAGGATGCGGCAGATACGACCCCCGAAGATGCGACGCCGCCGCCCAGCGCACTCTTCCCCGAAGAGGCGTTCACCACGGTGACGCACATCCGCGTAACCGATCACAGCACCGGGAACGTGCTCGAAGCGACCCTGAGCGCCGATGGCAGCGAATGGGTGATCAACGATGCGCCAGAAGGCAGTGACGCGGGCCTGGGTGTAGATTACGCCACGATCTCGCAGGCGGTCACCACCCTGACCACGCTGACGCCGACTCGCACGCTAAGTGACATCCAGTCGATGGCGACCTATGGCCTGGAACAGGCCGCCTATACGGTTGAGTTCAATACCAGTG
>JAHEME010000660.1 GCA_024643825.1 Chloroflexota bacterium
ATACCAGCGCCGAGCAACTTCAGACCTTCTACGATGTTACCTTCCATTATGAGCAACTCCTCCCTAGAGTAGGTTCAATCAACGGTTGATCAGACGTTGAGCCACAAGAAACACGCAGCCCACTTTGTGTCACGTGTTAGTGTTCGTCGCCGTGCGACGCCATCGCTACATTCGTATACACCAGCGTCAGCATAAAGAACACGTAGGCCTGAATTGCACCCACGAATAATTCGTACATATAGAGTGCAGTCGGGATCAGGAACGGAACCAGTACGCTGAGAACAAACAGCAGTACCGCACCACCGAAGATGTTTCCGAGAAGTCGGAAGGTGAGCGAAACCATTTTCACTGGCTCCAGGATCAATTCCAGCAAGCCGACCCCGAAGTCCATGAAGCCCATCCCGCCCTTTTCCAGAGCAGGCGTGTTGATGAACTTCGCCAGATAGCCGAGACCCAATGCCACCGATCCCAGGATTTGCACCGTCACAAAAGTGACGATTGCCAGCCCCAGCGCAAAGTTGATGTCCGTTGCAGCCGCACGAACGAAGGGCGTGACGATCCACAGCGCGTGTTCGTCATCCACATGCTCGGCTTCGCCCTCAGCCCCGGCGAGTTCTGGGATGTCCTGCGGATTTGAGGAATCGAGATAGTAGGCATTCCCGCCGCCCAACTGCACACGCGGATAGCCAGTCGAGCCAGCCTCAGCATGATGCAGCAAACCAACACTGTCTACGCCGGGAACCATTTCCAGCCAATTGGCAAGAAGGATCAAGATGAAAATAGTAGCTGCAATTGGGAAGACGGTGCGGGCAAACTTGCTGCCGACCACATCCTGCGTGATCCCGTACAATCCCTCGACAGCGGCTTCCATCGTATTCTGGATACCGCTGGGGACTTCCTTCATGCCAACACGGGCGAAGACCGCCAGCAGCAGCATGATCAGATAGGCCGCCCAGGTTCCAACGAGGGTATTCGTCAGGTAAATATCGTTGTACTCACCGGGCAGATCGATCAGGGGGTGTTCCATGAGTTTCTCGCCCGGAAGTGTAATCACGGGGCGAACTGCCTGTGGAATGCCTGCGCTCGTCAGAATATTCGGCAAAAAGCCGCAGAAGAACGCCACGACAACCACGATGGCAATGAAGATCAGGACGCCTTTGTTCATCTTCAAGTGTCATCCTCCTCGTCCCTGTCGGGTTGACCAACAGGGGTATCGGGTGATTGTAACTGTGTACCTGTAGCACGAGCAGCAACCCGTGCTATGATGATCATGCTGAGAAGGCCGAATGGGACGGCCAGACCGAGGAACGCCAGCAGAAAAATCGGGCCTCTGGTCGGAAAGGATTGATCAAGCCGATGCCCTACAACCACTGCCAGAACAATCAAGAATGCAGTCGGCAGTCCCCCGAAACCAGCCAGTAGTGCAAAGCTGATCATACGTAGGGGTGACGACTTCTGGCTCTCATCCATCATGGAAATGTTCAGCATTTTCTCCCTGCCGGGAGCTTGTGTATGTTAGCACAAGTTAGCAAAGCGGTCAAACTTTGTCCAAAACTTCACATTCAGAATATATCTGGCGAAAATCAACCCGTCTACAGCACAAACTTGTGCCCTGCCCTCGCCTCTAAAAAGGGTCTACGGGACGACCGCTGTAAGGCTGTTCGCCGCACTCAACGCCCAGTTGAAGGCAGGTCCGGCGATAGTCCCCATCACTAGAATGCCCGCGCAGGTGATGAACAGTACAGCCGTATACGCCTGCGAAATCGAAATCGACTGCGTGTCAGTTGCCTGATCCACGTACATCACTTTGATAACCGTCAGATAGTAGTACAGCGCGAGGATCGCGTTCAGCACACCGACCACTGCCAGCCAGACGTAGCCCGCTTCGACAGCAGCCGCGAACAGGAAGAACTTGCCAAAGAACCCCGCCAGCGGCGGTACGCCAGAAAGCGAAAGCAGCGCCAGCACCATCGCTAACGCCAGATACGGCGAACGCCGCCCCAGTCCCGCGAAATCCTTGATCTCATCCGACCCGGTCGCATTGCTGACCGCGATGATCACCGTAAAGGCGGCGATATTGGTCATCACGTACATCAGCATATAGAACGCAACTGCCGCCGCGCCGAGGTTCGTCTGCGTCAGCGCCACGACCCCAATCAGGGTATAGCCTGCCTGCGCAATCGAGCTATACGCCAGCATGCGCTTGATATTGCGCTGCACCAGCGCCAGCAGATTGCCCAGCGTCATCGTGATGAAGGCGATCGCTGCCAGCAGAGTAGCCCAGTAGACGACCGTGTTCGCAGGCCAAACGGTGATGAAGACACGCATCAGCAGGGCGAAGCTCGCGGCCTTGCTCGCGGTGCTCACAAAGGCCGTGACGGGTGTCGGTGCGCCTTCATACACATCCGGCGTCCAGAAGTGGAAGGGAACCGCCGCCACTTTGAACCCGAACCCCGCGAGGATCAACAGGAGAGCGAGCATCACGCCGAACAACCCGCTTGCCCCCAACCCTACCATCTGCCCCAGCGGGGCAGCGAGATCGGCAATGTTTGTTGTCCCTGTGAAACCGTAGAGA
>JAHEME010000078.1 GCA_024643825.1 Chloroflexota bacterium
ATCCCGGAAAGCGCGGGGCTGGGTTCTGCCCGGAAGTTGTGGGAATGGAATCAGGTAGCACGCCCTTCGGCGATAGCCGCGACAACCGTGCGCCTGGCAGCCATCATTGCGGATGGTCGTTTCGGCTGGCTCAATGCAGATACCGGTCAACTGGATTCCAGCGCGTTTCTCTGGTCGGGAATTCTACAAGGCGATTCATGGGGAGAGGTCTACGCGGACGGTCTGGGAACACTGGCGGTCGTAGCCGCCCGCGAGCAGAGTATCAGCCCGCAGACAGGGTTGGCCGATTCACGTTCGCGGCTGGTGGTCTACGATTCACAATCAAACGAATTGTGGAGCCTGCCAGAGCTTGGTGCCCAGCACTTTTATAGTGCGGCCCTGACCTCAGTTTCTGTGGCGGCTGGCACATGGCCGCAGGGCTTCGCGGATAACCACCTGGCCTCCTACGAACTGTACACCGGGGAAAAACTCTGGGAAGTCACCGAGGGCGATTCAGGCTACCAGCAGATTCTCCATGATGGCAACCGCCTGTACACCCTGATTAGAGGGACAGAGCGTGACGCAATCGCGGCCTATGATTTGCGCACGGGCGAAGAGCTATGGCGCTGGACAGACGATCAGGTAGTGCGCCCTGATTTGATTATTCTCGATGACGCTTTCGTCTATGTCCTGAGTATCCATGAGACCCTGGCGCTGGATGCAACCTCCGGCAACCTGCTGTGGCGTGTTTCCTTTCATGCTGCACCTGAAGCAGGCCTGGCTGTGCTGGATGGCAATCTATTCCTTGCACCCTCTCCATCCGCCGAGTTGGGCTTTCGCCCTGGCATTATCAGTTTATTCGGGAATGGTAGTGGATTAGCCTGGCATTCATTGACCGGGCTGCTTGCCGAACCCGTAGCGGCAGGTGATGAAGCGATCTGGGCTATCGTCAAAGACTATGATTCGGGTGAGGTCTATCTCAGCGGGTTGGAGCCACTCACCGGGCTGGAAAAGATTCGTCTGGAAGTCGCCCGTCAGCCGGAGGTTCTCTACCAGATTACCGCATTTAGGCGGCGCGTATATATCCTGGGGAACTCGCTGCTCGCATTTGGGTATTGATTGCTTTTGGTTTTGAGATCATGATGGTAACATGCTTTCAAGAACCTCGACGATGGGTGAGGAGTAGGGTTGATGAGTCCGATCCACGATCACGAGTTAGATAAATACAAACACATTCTCATGTTCGATGATGAGCGCGTCATGGAGGCGATCATCGCCTTGCGGGACGCCTCCGGCTATGACTGGTGGCATCTGGTCGTTGACCTGGGGGCGGAGGGCTATGCGGCTGCACGCTTCTCCGATCTCGATGGCTTTGTGAAGGAAGAAGGGGCGATGGCCCTGGAATCTGCCCTGGGATCTCTGGTCGGTCCGGTATTTGCAAAAGTAGATATCGTGGTAGAGCAGGATTCACTTTCCCTCTCAGAGACCCTCGACCGTGCGCAGAATGCCGCCGGGCGCATGGCGGTTGTCGTGCGTGAGGGAGAATTTCGTGGCCTACTGGTGATCTCCACCCGCAGAGGGCTGTTTGAATCATCCCTGCTGAACCTGGCAGGGGAATATGCCGAAATTCCAAAAGCCGGGATGGTCAGCCCGCGTCGTCTGAAGCATCTGTCACAGAAGAAGTCCCCATCGAAAAGCGAGGCAAAGAACGATGGATGATCTGGGTTCCTTCGTCGAAAGTCTGGTCAGCCAGCTTGGGCGCGCATTCTTCCTCGCCGGGTTTGTGCCCGCCCTCGTATTCGTTGTGATCAACCAGTATGTGCTGTTTGGGCCGGACTATGGGGACGCAAGTTCTGGTTTGAATCTCTTCCCGGCGGTGGGGACTCCCTGGCTGGGACTTTTCAGCGGAGAAATGCTCACCAGCATCGTCCTTTCCCTTATGCTGGGGCTGATCCTGGTGGTGCTGAATAGCGCTGTCATCAAGATGTTTGAGGGGCTGCTGCACGGCTCCAAGCTGCTGCTCTTTCCTTTCTATCTGCGAAACCTTCGTCACCATCGAACGCACTATGCTCCCATTGCTGCCCGGCAGCAGGAACGGCGGGCACTCCTTGCGCGCTTCGAAGAGACCGAAGAGTATGACGAAGCTGCGGATATGGCGATTTTTGATCAGTTGAACCAGCTTCATGAGGAAAAAGAAAAGAGCGAGCCGATCCAGACTCTCCCCTACAATCAGCACCGGGTGAGACCGACCGGGTTTGGTAACGCATGGGCTGTCATGGAGGAATATCCACTGGTGCGCTATGGGCTGGATGGTATGTTGTTCTGGCCCTATATTCGCGAGATCATCAGCGTTCAGAATCCGAATTTACTGGAAGAGATCGACAGTCAGAAGCTGGTGATCGATGTGGTGGTGAATCTTGCCCTGGCCATGATTCTGCTCTTTCTTGAAGGGCTGATCCTGGGGATCGTGCGGTTCCAGTGGCAAATGCTGGCTCTCGCGTTGATCGCTTCCCTGTTGTTCCTCGCGTTCTATCAGGCCAGCGTTGGCTATGCTCGCAGCCTTGGCTCACTGGTCACGAAGGGGTACGACCTATATCGCCTGCCCGTGCTGGATGCCTTTGGGTTGGTACGTCCGGACGACCTCGATGAAGAATACTGGACGTGGACTCGCCTGAGCGCCTTCTTGCGGCGGGGCGAACCCCTTTACTTTGAAATGCTGGAACGATCCGACCCTCGGAGGAACAGCTAGGCGCGGAAGGCGTTAATGGATCGCCTGCGCCAGATTGTCCTGGCCCAATGGAATCTCCGTGTTACCGAGTCGCAGATTGCTCAGTTTCAGCGATATTCCGATGAGCTGATTCAGTGGAATGAGCATACCAATCTGACAGCGATCACGGACCCTGAATCGATTGAACTTCGCCACTTTGCCGATTCGCTCTCCTGTCTGCTCGTGATGCGCCCGCTGTCTCCCGATTTGCGCGTGATCGATGTGGGTACGGGGGCAGGCTTCCCCGGTTTGCCCATCAAGATCCTCTTTCCCGAACTGCGCATGACGCTGCTCGAAGCTACGGGAAAGAAGGTGGCCTTTCTCCGCCATATGATCGACGTGCTGGGATTAAAGGGGGTTGAGATCATCAATGATCGGGTGGAGGCAGTCGGCCACGATCCCGATCATCGTGAGGCCTATGACTGGGTAGTAGCGCGTGCGGTTGCCGGGCTTCCGACGTTGGCTGAGTATCTCTTGCCGCTGGCCCGCGTAGGTGGCATGGTGCTGGCGCAAAAGGGGGAAAGCGCCTCGCAGGAGGCCCAGGAAGCGGAACACGCTATTCGCGTGCTGGGCGGTCAGATCAAACAGCTAACCCCGGTTGAACTTCCCGGCGTAGCAGAGACGCATTATCTGGTGGAAATCACCAAGCTGGCAGCTACCCCTTCGGGCTACCCTCGTCGAGTCGGGGTTCCCTCCCGAAAACCGTTGTAAGCGTTAGGTCTCAGAGACAGTGATGTGCCCACCTTCCACATGCCGTTGGGCTGCCCCATCGAAGGAGGCCAGGGGCAGCAGGTACGGTTCTGTCGTAGTCAGCAGAACCTGCTCCGCATCGCTAATCCGATCCAGCAAATATCCCCGCCGATGCGTATCCAATTCGGCGGCTACTTCGTCCAAAAGCAGGATCGGCCACTCGCCGCTTTTCTCCCGCATCCACTCTAACTCAGCCAGCTTGAGTGCGAGCACGGCAGTTCGATTTTGCCCGCGCGAACCGTATAGGCCGAGGTCATGCCCATTCACCAGAAAGCGCATCTCGTCACGCTGTGGGCCAATGGTCGTCTGGCCTCGTGCAAGATCATCCCGGCGGCGCGCCTGAAGCTGATCGTGAAAGCGCGATGCGATTTCTGGAGGGGGCAGATGCGGCAGTGCATCGGAACCCAGATCAGCGGGATCGAAGGCCATCTGCCCGTCTCCACTGACATTCGCATCCAGCCCTGGGTGATAGCGCAGGCGCAGATGTTCATTAGCGTCGCTGAGGTCGTGATGGATGCGCTGTGCTCTGCGTTCCAGATCGCGCACCAGTTTGTACCGCCCTGCCACGATAGTCGCCCCATCCCGCGCCAGCTTCTCATCCCAGAACAATAACTGCGACTGATCACCTCTGCCCCCATGAGCCTGTAGCTGGCGCAGCAATGCATTTCGCTGAGTCAGCACCCGATTGTACTGGTTCAAGGCATGGCAGTACGTCGAATCGATCTGGCAGAGCGTGATGTCCAGATAGCGGCGGCGTAGTGTGGGCGATCCTTCGATGAGCGATAAATCCTGCGGCAGGAACATCACGACTGTGATCTGGCCTAGCAAATCCATCACCCGGCGGGAAACACCATTGACGCGGATTTCCTTCTTGAAACGTTCTGCTCTCCCGGATTGTTCTTTCACGAGCGTAACTTCAACCCGTTTCAGCCCCTCGCGTGTGTTCAGTTCCGCCACCAGCCGCGCAAACGGCAGCGGATCATTTTCCACCAGCCAGTTGATCAGTTGGCGGTCGGAAGTTGTATGCTGGGATCGAGAGGTTGCCAGATAGTATACAGCCTCCAGCAAGCTGGTCTTCCCCTGAGCGTTATCGCCATAAAGCACTACCATACCGGGGGGCATCGCCAATTCCAGCCGCGCGTAGTTTCTGAAATTCGTGAGGGAAAGATGGGTAATCTGCATACGCCACATGATCCAGAGCAAAGTGGTCAGCATCCCTATTCTAACACCTGCGAGCCACACCCCGCAGGAACTTCTGTGGAACCAGTTTCGGAAAGACGCGCGACCAGCGCGGTTGCGCATGAGGATTGGCGCTGAGTATAATCGCCTTATCATGCACGGGAGCGCGCGGCCCGATTGCTGTACCACAACACCCTGCCAACCGTTCCCTCAACCGGGAAGAACCCTGCGCGGGGTTTCCATTAGCCTGAATTGTTAGCTACTCATGAGCGTCACTGATGACATCAAAGCACGGATCGACATTGTCGATCTGGTAGGGCAATACACCCCGCTCAAAAAAGCCGGGCGTAATTACAAGGCGCTCTGTCCTTTCCACAGCGAGAAAACTCCCTCGTTTGTAGTGTTTCCCGATTCCCAATCATGGCGCTGTTTCGGCGCATGTGGCGAGGGAGGCGACATCTTCTCCTTTGTCATGAAACATGAGGGGTGGGATTTTGCGGAGACGCTCCGAGTGCTGGCAGATCAGGCGGGGGTGGAACTTGAACCAATCACACCCCAGCAAACCGAATCACGCGAGGCCGTAGATCGGCTGCGCCATCTGCTGGCGGAGGTCGCCCACTTCTTTCATCAGCATCTATTGACCGAGGAATCAGCCAGCCACGCGCGGGCCTATGTGGAAAAGCGAGGTCTATCCGCAGAGATCGTCCAGCAGTTCGAGATTGGCTATGCGCCCGATGGCTGGGAAGTGACGCTTAATACCTTCCTGGAACGTGGCTACACGCGTGATGAGATGGTTCGCACCGGATTGCTTGTCGTAAAAGACGAAGGTGGCGTCTACGATCGCTTCCGGGATCGCCTGATGATCCCCATCCGGGATGGGCGCGGCAACATGGCGGGCTTCGGAGCACGCGGCCTGACCTCAGAGGCAACCCCCAAGTATTTGAATTCCCCTCAAAACGATCTCTTTGATAAGAGCAGCCTGCTGTTCGGCCTCGACCGAGCGCGCCGCTCAATTCGGGAGAAGGAAACAGCGGTAATTGTCGAAGGCTACATGGATGTAATCCAGGCGCATCAGGCTGGATTTACCAATGTAGTAGCTCAGATGGGAACCGCACTCACCGAACCACAACTGCGTCTGTTGGCGCGATACGCCAATCGGCTGATTCTAGCCCTTGACCCGGACACTGCCGGTCAATCGGCAACCGAGCGCAGCCGCGAAGTCTTTGAACGCGACGCTGCCGCCACCGCCAGTGAGATGCTCGACGAGGGACAAACCAGCCTCGAAACAATGGAACGCGAGCACCGAGTCAAGCTCTCTGCCGAGTTCGACGCGGCGGGAATGATGCGCTATGAAAACAGCCTGGGGTTTGATCTCCGTGTTGCTGTCCTGCCACAGGGCTACGACCCGGACGATCTGATTCGCGAAGCCCCATCTGCGTGGGCGGAACTGATCGACTCGGCGGTTCATTTCGTCGAGTACAGCATTCGGACCGCCACGCAGCGAGACGACATTGATGACCCACGAGTGAAGTCGCAGGTCATTGAAGACCTAACGCCGATTATCAATGGCATTGCAGACAGCGTGATGCGCGCCCACTATCGGCAGCGATTGGCGCGTGTGCTCAAAATTGCGGAGAACATTCTGTTTCCGCAAGACTTATCGGTTGGAAATCGATCCCCTAAAAGCAAGCCTGGTCGGGGGCGATTCAAGAGCAGTACATCATTGGCTGCGGCCCCGATGAGCCTTCCCACCGATGCGACGCTGAATCCCACCCTTTCGCGAGAAGCCTTCTGCCTTGCCGCACTCATACAGTATCCACGGCTCGTATATCAGATTAACCGTGTATTAGCCGAGTATCTGGATCGAGAAGCGTTGATTCGGATCAACCCCATGTTGGAAAACATCGAAGTCTGGCCCGATCTGGATGTGCTGGCTCCCTATGTGATCGATTCGGACTTCGCCCATCCTGAGCACAGGCAGATTTTCTGGGCATGGAATGATGCGCTCAATCAGGATGCTGTCGAACCGGTCAGCTACCTGCTGGAGACGCTTGATCCGCTGGCGCGCAGCCGTGTCGAATCATGGCTCGACCAGCCCTTGTACGCGCTGCTGCGGAACATCACGCCACCGAAAGCCAGATTTACCGACGAACGAGCGCACGAGGGCGCGATGCAGGGTTTGTTTGATCTACGCCAGAAACGGCTGGAGGATCAACTGCAGGAGCTTTTATTCGTGGTCAGCGATCTGGATGACGGTGGAAACAGTTTGACAGTTCACGTATACGGGGACACTATTAGAATTCTCACCGTTGCGCGTCATCTCATGCGGGAGGTTCGTGGGCGGCTGTCCGCTTCCAAGAAATCGCGAAGCCCAAACCAGCGGCTGCGGACTGGATAGGAAATCAGCAGGGGGGGAAACCCCTACTATCAATCCCGAAAGTTGATGGTATCGTTCTAATTCCATAGACGAGGGTTGGTTCGGAAGCACAGGATATTCATTGTGGCTGTAAGCGAAAACAACGATCCTGAAGTCGATCTGGATGAAATCCCAGATGCTGATCTGGATGATGACATAGAACCAGACGAGATAGAAATCACCGAACTCGAAGATGAGGAGATCAATCATCGGCCTACAAGCGTGACTGAACCGGAACTGGCAAACGATCCTGTCCGCATGTATCTCAAGGAAATTGGGCAGGTACAGTTGCTCTCTTCCGATCAGGAGATCTGGCTCTCTGCACGCATGGCAGCCAGCCGCATCGTAGACGATCTCTATCTGAAGATGGGCGATGGGGTGCAGCCCCCCTCTCTGATGGAGGTTTCGCTTCGCCTGTTCGGGCAGCTTGAGTTAGCTTGGAAAGATGTTCAGATGTTGGCTGATACCTTTAGCCTTGATCCGCCAGAATTGAACGAATTGATCCTCGAAACCCAGCGTCTTCGGGATGCCTGGTGGAAGCAGCCACCCTCGTATCTTCATAAATACCTCAATTTACGCGAGTGGGGCCGAGATGAAGAATGGTCGCAGTTGGCGCGCCGGCTCTTCGTCGTCTTTGAGATTCTATATGTGCTTCCAGAGCCAGTGCAGCAGCAGATGATGGAGTCCATTTCGCAGGGTGGCAGCTTCCCCACCAAACGAGCTTTTGTAAAGTGGCTGGAAAATTGTGGCGAAGAAGTCATGGAAGACGAACTGACTGCTGCCGATCTCCGAGCAGAGGAAGCAAGCCAGGCCCTAACTCATGCGAACTTACGGCTGGTGGTGAGTGTCGCCAAAAAATATATGGGCCGTGGGATCAACTTCCTCGATTTGATTCAGGAAGGCAACATCGGCCTCTTGAGAGCAGTGGAGAAATTCGACCACACCAAAGGGTATAAGTTCAGCACCTATGCTACGTGGTGGATTCGGCAGGCCATCAGCCGCGCCATTGCCGATCAGTCGCGCACCATTCGAATCCCCGTGCACATGGTGGAAACAATCAATCGTCTGATGCGCATTCAGCGTCAGCTTACCCAGGAATTGGGCCGCGACCCCACCGCGGAAGAGATATCCCTGGATATGGATCTGCTGGAGGTAGAGGAAGTTCAGCGGATTCGGGAAGCGCAGCACAACGAAGAACGCCTGGAGCCGAATCTATATCGCAAACTGCGGCGGGCCTCCGCTAAAGTTCGCCGTATCATGCGCATCTCGCAGGACCCGATGTCCCTGGATATGCCTGTTGGGCAGGAAGATACCAGCTTGCTGGGTGACTTTATTGAGGACGACAAGATTCCAGGGCCTGTCGAGAAAGCAGATCGCCAGCTATTGAAGGAGCAGGTTCGCGGTGTGCTCAGTGTACTCAGTGACCGGGAGCGCGAAGTACTTGAATTGCGCTTCGGCCTCAAGGATGGACAGGATCACACGCTGGAAGAGGTCGGGAAGTACTTCGGGGTAACGCGCGAGCGCATCCGTCAAATCGAAGCCAAGGCCCTGCGCAAGCTGCGTCACCCTACTCGCAGCCGCCAGCTCAAGGATTACCTCACCTAGCTCCTGCTGGATTGCTGGTAGCCTGACAGTGCTACAGGTAGGGCAGTTCCATCATCATCACTTCAAGGGTTAGCCGCTGATTGGCATTCCGGCTCAGGTAGTGCAGCGTATTGCGGATCGCATGTAAGGCCCGTTGCGCCGCCTCGACTCCCGCGTTCTCCGCGACGATCTGAAGCTCCTCTACACGATCTGAGTGGTTGGGAGTAATGCCACTTCCAGCCGCCACAAGTAGCACATCCCGCCACCACGATTGCCAGATTTCCAGGAGTTCTCGCGTATCGTCGCGTTTGGCGATCTCATCCGCAATCGCAAATCGATGGCTGCGATTACCTTGCAGGACATTCATTAGGAGGTCAATCACCGCCTGATAACCCGCCCACCCTTCCGCATTGTTCACCATGCGGAACGCCCACCCAGGGCGACCCCCGCACAGATGCGCCAGCAGCAATGCCTCCGCCCCGGAGAGAGATTCATGTTCCACTAGAGCCGCTTCAATGAGTGGGGCAGGCACAGGCCGCAAGGTGATCCCCTGACAGCGTGAGACAATCGTAGACAGCAGGCTGCCTGTGATGTCAGCCGTCAGGATCAGTTTACTTTGGGAGGGAGGCTCTTCCAGTGTCTTGAGCAATGAGTCCATCGCAGGTTCAGTTGCCAGATGGAAGCGGTGAATGATGGCTACGCGGAAGGGCGATTCAAACGGGCGCAGCGAAATCGTGTTCTGAAGATCGCGGATCGTCTCAATGCGGATGCGCTCATTCTCCGGTT
>JAHEME010000661.1 GCA_024643825.1 Chloroflexota bacterium
ACCATGATTCAAGAAATGGATACAGGACAACCGCGTGATGTTCGCCCCAGAACTCCCACTTCGTTTCGTAGCCCCTCTCGACTGGCATGTAGTCTATGCCGGCAAGTAGATCTCTGTCGGCGCTGTTCTCGCTGAACCTAAGATCGTTCAAGACGCGGAGAGTCTTGTCACGGTACCCCGGGCAGTTGAAGCCATTTTCATGAAAGATACGATTGTTCCATAGGCCATACTCCATCTCGCTTATGTCTTCCATTTCCGTCGGCGATTTCATATTCTTCAAAGCCTCCCTGACCTGTTCTTGATGAGGTGGGACCTCATCTAGGAACCGTTGTATGATCTCATCGAACTGCTTCTGAGTCGCTACCGGAGGCGTCTCGGCTGTGAATTTCACAGTTGACTGAACTACGTCAGGCTTCAAAGTCGCGTCTTTCGGGAACTTCGGGTCATCTTGTGGGTTGAATAGCACCGTGATACTGTACTCGCCTAGGTTGTAGGGAGCGAAAGGCACAATCCTGAACGCTCCGTCGTTGTCCGTTACGACGTGCGGATCTGCCTTCATGGCAGGGATTTTGACCGTTCCGCCATCTGGGAAGCTGAAGGACAGATCGATCGGAACATTCGGAACTCCAACGTAGCTATCTGATTCGAAACGTTTCACTGCTCCAGTTACCACAACCCTCTGGCCGGACTTGTACACTTGCTTGTCCGTCTTGAGGTCCACAAGGTATTGCGGCGCCTGTTTGACCACAGTGAACGTTCTGTACGAGGTGGCTTCGTCAGGGTATCCTTGTGCAGACGCTGCGACAGCAATCATCCACCTTCCAACATAATCTTCCGCCAAGAAGGTGTGGGCAGTATACACGCCGTCAGGATTCGTGCTGTCTTCGAACTCGGTGGATTTGCCGGAGTCCTCATTTGTCCACCTAATCGTCAAGCTCGCGGACGGGACGCCGTTGTCGGTCCACGAATCCCTGACCGTTACCTTCACGTAAAGGGTATTCCCGACAATGTAGTTTTCTCTGTTGTCCAGTTCCATATCGGCACCCAAGGCGATGGACACAACCAACCCTGCGCGTCCAGTCTCGACAGTGCCTCCGGGCCCCACTTCGAGCGTGACGACGTTCGTGGGGGCGAAGTTGCCCAGCCCGGCCTGAAAATCATAGCTCCCGTATGCTGCGTCCAAGGGAACGGTGAACTCCGTTTGCACCGTGAACGATGCTTCGAAGTGATAGGGTATTCGTTCTCCCTCGGTCACCCCGCCCTGCTCCAGCGCATTGTAGCTCAACTCCACAGCGGCAGCTGTGAGTCCGCCTGTACTGACGTGCGCAACAGAATCGTATCCCATATTTACAGGGTACACTCCTTTTTTCTCGAAATCTTCTGGGCACTTGTAGTCAAACTCGATTCGCTGGTCAAGAAATATCCAGACCGTCTGACCCGGCGCCGCCGTTGCTTCGCTAAGGCGGAGCCTCCACAAATATGTGCCATGGCCTGTGCACAGAGACCAGCCCTCAAAACCTATGGGGCCATCATATGCGACGACGTAGTCTTGTGCTTGTGCGTGCACAACGCCGATCTGCAACATCATCAGGCAGACTAGACATAGAGAGACGACTTTGCGCATCGACTTGCCGCGGAAACTCTTCGTCGGCCCAGGCACTAAGCAGGGAGACATAGATCTCCGCTTCATCCTGCATCTCCTGGATACTTGCCCGGAAAGCCTAGCGACAGAACCGAGATAATCCACATGAGATTGATGAGAAGACAGAGAGCATCGCTCTTCCTCATGAGGTTGAGGATGTCCAAGCTAAGCAAGCACCGCTCCAAGTATGTAATGAAGTGATGGTGAGCGTTTTGTAACTAGAAAACAGGGAGACCGGTAACACGATCAAAGCTCCACGACTCAGATCACAAACAGGAAAACCGGATGAGAGAACAACAAGGATTCTCAATTTTCTCTAGTGGAAATGAGTATGGAGGGTTCATCGTAAAGCGTAGTGGGCTGGATTTGAACCCCCGTGGTTTCCCCTGCTTGGCTGGATGAACCCCGGAAGTTTATCGTTATCTGAGCTTTTCGCGTCGGACAATCTTCGTTCGTTCACGTGTGATGCATGTCTTGCACTAAACTCTTAGGTCGGCGTGTCGAGCTCAATTTGCTTTGCTCGCACCAGCCAACTCTCACACACACCAACCGACTAACGACGACAGTCTCAACTAGACCACTAACTCATTGCCCATTTCGTTTTCTTCCTATCGTCCTTGCGGCCTAGTGGATGCGTTGAGGAAACCTTGTTGTTCTCTCCGGCTTAGCTTAATGTATGCTTCCTCCACATATTTCGCCAAGTCAGTGTTTGGGGTCTCTGTGAATTCAAGGCAAAGCTTGAGGTAGAGCTTTCTCGCGATGGCCGTTTCCACGGCTGGACAATCTTCACCGAAATTTCTCTTCAATGCCGCGTAGAATGTCGGCAGATGGCGAGGCAATTTGTCAAATGTGACATCACGTTCCAGGAAGCGAAAAGCCAGCTTCGCTGAATCCTTGCCGAGAACATCCTCAATCCCCTCCC
>JAHEME010000662.1 GCA_024643825.1 Chloroflexota bacterium
CCTGCGGCGTCATGCCAACACGATATTCGTTTACGGTTTGCTCTGCCGGTACGCCGACATCCATTCCCTGTTACTCCTGAACGACTCTTAGGCTGCTGCTGCCACATCCATCCGGTCGATCACCCCACGAACACCAGGAACGTTCTCTGCGAGTTCCAGAGCGTGCGCGGCATCTTCGGTGCTCGCCACGTCGCCATGCAGCGTGACTAATCCCCGATAACTGCTGACGCGAATCACCTCACTGCGCAGATCGGGGACCATCGCCAGCTTCTGCGAGACGATGATCTGCAAGTCTGCATCGGTGGTCAGGTTGTCGATGACCTTCTCCACACCCGGGACCATTGCTGCCATGGTGGTCACAGCTCGCCGCATGATGCGCGTGAGCACTACTCCTCCCAGCGTCACCACCCCCTGGAGAACGGTTACGCTCAGTTCCAACTGGGACTCACGTACGAAGTCCAGGCTGTTGATCGCGGCGCAGACCGCTTCTTCAAGGTCAAGGTCGCTGTTTCCTGATTGCATCATTTCTGCTGCCACTGCTACCTCCGTACAGGGGTGGCTGGCTCCGAGCTACCCTATCAGAGACTATGCCACACGTGAATAGGAAACTATAGTGAAGTTATGCGCCCGCACTGCGACGATTGTCACCGACATGCAGGGGAAATCATTGGCTGGCGAAGAAAGCTTCCAGATTGGCGCGGCGAAAATACGCCCGATACGCCGCCGTCTCTGCCAGCAGCGCCCGCAAGTGATCTTCCAGCGCGGTCAGCGTCTCTTCGTCAGCGGCCTGCGAACCATCCTGTCTGATCTGCGCCCGCTCCCCGCTGGGCCAATCCACCGAGATTTCCCCGCGCGCCGCCAGCCAATCCAGCCCGCGCCGCGCCGTGATTTCTCGCTGGCCCGTCGCTGCTGCCAATTGCAAAACAGAGACCTCTCCATCATACACGCGCAGCGCATATTTGACGAGACCCCCCAGCCGTTTGAGAAACCCATCCAACGATTCGGCTGACGCATAAGCACCAACGACGATTACCTCCCGCGCCCCGGTCAATTCCAGCATTTGCAGCAGTTCCTGCGGGCCGGGCGGAACCGTCCAGATCACCAGTGTGCGCGACGGTGACACCGAATCCCGTGTCACAAAACTCGTTTTTTTGAACGGAAGATCGCTCGCCGGAATGCCCTCCGCCCAGACGCGAAATTCCGCTCCTTTGATTGCCACAACTGGATCAACTTCCCCGCGCAAATCGGTGAGTGTCCAGCGTGGCCCGGTTTCCACCACCGCGCCCGGAATCGGGCGGCTGTCCACCCACTCTAATTGCAGCGAACGCCACCCCCGATAGTCATTGATGCGGGGAATCACCAGCGCATCCACGTTCGTCGTCGGCAGGGGATGCTCCGCACCCCGCCACCAGGTGATCACCTGCCGCGTTCCGTCTTCCGCTTCCACGGTAACGCGTCGGTGCTTCTTGGTTGTTCCAAACACCGCATCGGAGACAATCCGCAGGTTCGGAGCCATCAGCGTGATTGGCAGATTTCCGCTGCCGAACGGCGCGAGTCGGTTCAATTCCTCCGCCAGCGATTCGGTCATCTGCGCCAGTGGCACGATAGCATCGACAACTCGTCCCTCTACTACCGACGGGTCGCGCGTCTCGCGCACCTGCGTCGCAAGCTGCCGCCGCAATTGCGGGATCAGGTCAGCATCCAGCGCCAGCCCCGCCGCGCCGGGATGCCCCCCGTGTGCGATCAGCAGATGGCCCACCGCCGCGATGCACGCCCCGATGTTCACCCCCGGCACGCTCCGCGCCGACCCCCGCGCTACCGTTCCTTCGGGCGTGGTCGTGAGCATCACCACCGGGCGCTGATACTGCTCTACCAGCCTCGAAGCCACGATCCCGATCACGCCAGCATGCCAGTTCATCCCCGCCAGCACCAGCGCCTCGAAGTTGAGCAGCGATGGATCATTGGCGATCTGATCCTGCGCCGCCCCGTAAATCTGATCCTCGACCTGCTTGCGCTTGTTGTTCAGCACCTCAAGCTGTGCAGCGATCTGCTGCGCGTGGGTTTCGTTGTGCGTGGTGAGCAGTTCCACCGCCAGCGTTGCATCATCCAGCCGACCCAGCGCATTCAATCGCGGCCCCACCTGAAAGCCAATGATATCGCTCGACATCGTAGACGGGTCAACCTGCGCCGCTGCCAGCAGCGCGCGCAGCCCCGTTCGCTTCGGCACGCGCAGGCTCTCGATCCCCCGTTGCAGCAGATAGCGCGTATCCAGCCGCTGAGTCGCCACGTCAGAGACGATCCCCAGCGCCGCCAGATCGAGGAACTGATGCGCCTCTTCCGAACGCCCCGCCAGTGTATAGAGTTCCTGTGCCAGCATGTAGGCCACGCCCACGCCGGGCAGGTCGCGCAGGGGATGGCCTTCCGGCAGCCGCTGCGGATTCACCACCGCAGGCGCATCGGGCAGCGAGGGCGGCAGCGCATGGTGATCGGTAATCAGCAGATCTACCCCGTTGACATGGGCGGCTTCGGCGGCCTCATGTTCCGCCACGCCCGTGTCGC
>JAHEME010000663.1 GCA_024643825.1 Chloroflexota bacterium
AACGCTCATTGGAGGAGATCACATGTTGGTTCAATCACGGTTTCGTACGTTTGCTGTATTCGCCGCGCTGGTCGGTGTGCTGGCTGGATTTCTGTTTGTTCACGCCCCCGCCCGCGCGCATGGAGACCTCGAATTCGGAGACTACGTTCTGGAGATCGGCTTTCTCAACGAGCCTGCCCTGGTGGGGCAACCCAACGGGCTGGAACTGAACGTGACCAATCACGAGACGGGGGAGGGCGTCAACGGGCTGGCGGACGTGCTGCACGCCGAGATCGTCTACGGCAGCCAGAGCCTCGAACTCCCACTGCGCCCGCGCGAAGGCGTTGACGGAGGGTATACCGCCGATGTGATCCCCACCGAGCCGGGCGAATACACCTGGCATATCTGGGGGAACATCGAGGGCACGGACATTGACGCGGAACTGGCGAGTGGGCCGAACTCGTTTAGTGATGTCGAGATGCCCACCGCCTACGCCTTCCCGTATCCGCTGGCGACCGCCCGCGAACTTCAGCAGCAGGTGCTGACCTCGCTGTACGTCGGGGTGGTGGGTGTAGGGCTTGGCGTGATCGCGCTGGTGCTGGCGATCATGCTGACGATCAAGAAGAAATAGGAAGGCTGGCTTCATGATGACATCCCGCCCAACGATGAGGCACTGGCAACGCGTGGCAGTGTTGGCACTGGCGTTACTCCTGGGCGGGATGCTGCCGATGGCGGCCCCACCCCATGCCTCCGCTCATGCCCTGCTGGTGACTTCCGATCCGCCGCTGGGGGCCGCGCTCGATTCCTCCCCGGAACGACTCAAGCTGACCTTCAACGAGGGGCTTGATCCCAGCTTCACACGGATTCAACTGCTGGATGGACAGGGCCAGATCGTCAACGCTGGCCCCGGCTCGATCTCGCCCGACGACCCCACGGTGATCATGCTGGACATCGACCCGCTGCCTAACGGAACCTACAGCATTGTGTGGCGGGCGCTATCAGTGGTTGATGGGCATGTCACGTTGGGCAATGTCGGGTTCTCGGTGGGGGCAGGGAGTCCGCGTGCTTCGATCCTGCCGCCGCCGCTGACTCCCCCGCCCGCTACCGCACTGCCGTCGCTGGCCGATGCACTGGCGCGGTGGGCAGGGTATCTGTTCACGGTGTTGATCGGCGGGAGTCTGGCGTTCGGGCTGCTGGTGTGGCAGCCCGCCTACGTCGGGATAAGCGATGGAACAGCGGCAGACGAAGCTGCATCGCGGCTGCTGCGCAGGCTGGCATGGATCGGGTTGGGCGGGCTGGTGGTGGCGACAATCGCGTTTGCCATCGTTCGTGCCGCTATCGCCGCCAACACGGGCATACTGGAGGCCATCGGGCCGCCGCTGGGTGTGTGGATGCAGACTCGCGCAGGTCTGCTGATCGGGATGCGCTTGCTGTGGGCCGGGGTGCTGGCGGTGCTGGTCGGGCGGCTGCGATCCGCCGGGCGCGGCGACTCGATGCCGTGGATCATTGCTCTCTCATTGGTGGGTGTAATCGTGCTGACGTTCAGCCTGATGAGCCACGGTGCGTCATCGGGATCGGCGCTGGCTGTGGCGGCGGATTGGGTTCATCTGGCAGCGGTCGCCGCGTGGATGGGTGGGCTGGTTCCACTGGCGATCCTGCTGACCACCGTGCTGCGAAACGAGCAATTCCCGGACAGGCCCGAACTCGCGAAGCTGATCCCGCGCTTCACACGAGTGGCACTGATGTGCATCGCTGCGCTGGCGGTGACGGGGTTGTACGCTGCGCTGATCCATGTGCGCACGCTCGACGCGCTGGAAGTGACGACCTATGGGCGCGCGGTGATCTTCAAGGTCGGTGTGTTCCTGATCCTGTTTGCGCTGGGGGCGATCAACCTGCGGCTGATCTCGCCGCGACTGCCGGAGCGCGCTTCCTGGCTGCGGCGCACCACGCGCGTCGAAGTGGTTCTTGGCCTGCTGATCCTGGGGGCCGCCGCTGTGCTGACCGGATCGTCGCCTGCGTTTGATGCGCTGGACGCGCAAACGCGCGAAGGCTATGTCGAAGACCTGACGCAGGATGGCGTGCGGATGATCTTCCGCGTTGCGCCCGCGCAGTTAGGCGACAATGAGTTCGCGGTCGATGTGGACGATCACCGCCCCGGCGCGGATCAAACCCCCGCCGAGGTCGTGATGCAGTTCGGGCTGGCGAATGGCGAACTCGGCATCACCGAAGTTCCCGCCACGTCCGAGGATGGCATACGGTATACAGTGCGTGGCAGCTATCTGACGGTCAGCGGCGAGTGGCAGGTCGCGGTGATCGTCCGTCGCAGCCGCTTCACCAGCATACGGCACAACTATCTGATCACACTGGGGTCACAGCCTGCGCTGGGCAGCGCAGCCGACGAACCGCCGGGGATGCCCGCTAACCCGATCCAGCCGGATGCCGCCTCGGTGGCACGCGGGGAGGCGCTGTATCAGACCAACTGCGTCCCGTGTCATGGGGTGGGTGGCAAGGGCGATGGCCCGGTGGGGGTCTCGCTGAACCCGCGCCCCGCCGATCTGACCGCGCACACCGTCCCCG
>JAHEME010000664.1 GCA_024643825.1 Chloroflexota bacterium
GCTCTACTGGCTGCTCACGCTGTCCAAACGTCAATTCGCGTTTGAAATCTGGATGCGGTCTGCTGATGTCACCATGAAGCAGTTGACCCAGCATCACCTCGAAGCCTACCCCCCGAACGTGCTCATCCGCCCGGACATGCCGGAGATCACCCTGTTCTCCACCGACCGAATCCGCGAAGCCATCGCCATAGGCGAACACGCTGCACGGCTCGCCGCGCCGGAGATCGAGAAGCTGCTCAAGCCGTGGCACATCGCTCGCCGCCCGGCTGCGATGCAGCATACGATCACATCGCTCGCTGCCGATGGAACCCACGGGGCAGCGTAAACGAATACCAGCCGCCGGGGGCGGGGGGCGAAGGAAGGGATTAACACACATGAGCACCGCCATCATCAGCATCGTAGCTGGCATAGGAGGCATGGTTGGATGGGGACTCTATGATTTTCTAGGCGGTGTGTACGCCAAACAGATCGGGCCTTATAAGTCGTTCTTCTGGTCACAACTGGCGGGCTTGCTATCTGCCCTTCTCCTGATCCTCGTGTTTCCGATCCGCCTCAACATCCCGGTACTGATCCTCCTCTTGATCCCCATCGCCGCCATTCTTTACTCTGCCGGATACCTGTTTTTCTTCAAAGGGTTTGAGATCGGCAGTGTCTCGATTGTCGCCGCCACCATGAATCTATGGGCGGTGTTCACGATGCTGTTTGCCTTTCTCTTTCTGGGCCAGCGGCTTTCTCTCACCCAGTCTTTAGGCGTCTTCCTGATCCTCGTTGGCGTTACCCTGGCATCCCTGAATTGGAGCGAGATTCGGAGTCAGGGATTTCGGCTTTCCTCCGGCGTCAAAGAGGCGGTGATCGGGGCGTTTTTCTTTGGCGTCTTCTGGAACCTCAGCGAGGTGATCTCGGAAGAAATCGGGTGGCTGTCCGCGACTCTGCTGGTCAAGCTGGGGATTGTGTTGTTCCTACTGATGTTCTCCGTCCTCACAAGACGAGAGATGGCCTTAGCGCAGGTTGCCACGAAAACAAAGATTGTCGTGGCGATCATGGGGATTCTGGAAGCGGGCGCAGTAGCCCTCGTGAATTACGGATTGACGATTGGCGACGCCATCCTGATTACGCCGATCGCTTCCGCGTTATCGATAGTGACCATCACCCTGGCGATCCTCTTCCTGAAGGATAGGGTCACGAAACTTCAGGGGCTTGGCATGATCGCAGCCATTGTCGGGATCGTCGTCACTGCGTTTTAGAGTTTCGTCGTACCCGCGAGACTGCCATCGTCGTGAACATGCGCGCATTTTCGCTGCCGATGATCCACGCCAGCCCCCAGTAGATCACCCCGCCCAGCGCCATTGCGCCGATCAAGCCGGGGATGATCCCGACCCTATCGATCACAGGCAATGCAGCGAAGAGCACCCCACCCATCGCGGCGGCGGCGATCCCCGCGCGGATCGTGCCCACCAACAGGCGCGGAGCATCCAACCCGCCGACGCGCGGGCGCAGCAGCACGATCAGCGTGCCAACTTCGAGCGTGGTGGCGAGCGTGTTCGCCAGCGCCAACCCCGCGAACGGCCCCATCGTGAGGCTGCCCGGATCACCCATCACCCGCATCAGGATCAGGCTGAAGACGATGTTCAGAAGCATCGCGCCGCCGCCCACAAACACCGGGGTGCGCGTATCATGGAGTGCATAGAACGCCCGCGTCACGATCTCCAATAACGAATGCGAAACCAGGCCCAGCCCGTAGAACAGCAGCGCCCACGCCACCGCCTGCGACTCGTCAAACGTGAACGCCCCGTATTCGTAGATCGCCCGGATCACCGGGAGGCGCAGCACGACTAAGCCCACCGTCGCCGGGATCGAGAGGAACAGCACAGCCCGCAGCACCTGACCCAGTGTGCGCTGAAGCGCAGCATGATCGTCGCTGGCGACGTGGGCGGAAAACGTTGGGAAGACGGCGATGCCAACAGACTGTCCGATTATCCCCAGCGGCAGCAGCAGCACGAAGAAGGCGCGCCGCAGCGCCGAGATGCTCCCCTCGACCATGCCGGACGCGAGGAACAGTTCCACCCAGAAGTTGAGCTGAACAATCGCCAATCCCAGCACACGCGGAGCCATCAGCCGCAGCACTTCGCGCACGCCCGGATGCGCTAATGTGAGGATCGGGGCGTAGCGGGGTTTGAGCTTCAGCAGGCCGGGAAGCTGAATCGCGAGGTGCAGGGCGGCTCCGAGCGTGGTGCCCCAGGCTAATCCGGTTACGCCCATCGTGGGTGCGAGGAACAAAGCTCCGGCAATGATGCCGAGGTTATACAGCGCCGGGGCCAGCGCGGGCAGCACAAATCGCTGGTGGGCATTGAGCATCCCCATCAGCAGGCCGCTGACGCCGAAGATGACGGGGGAAATCAGCATGATGCGCATCAGCGCGGCGGTTTGCGCCACAGCCTGAGCGTCGAATTCCGGGGCAAGGGTGTAATGGACTACAGCGGGGGCGAAGATCGCGGCCAGGGCGCAGACCGCCAGCAGGACGACCGTGATCAGGTTGGTGACCGCGCTCGCCATTT
>JAHEME010000665.1 GCA_024643825.1 Chloroflexota bacterium
GCCGCATGATCTACTGCATATGCAATAATCTGATCAAATGGGCTGAATAAATAGATATCTAGATCAACATCCGGGGAGGGTTCTAATACGTCAATTCGGATGGCGTCACCAACCATACCATCGAACGTCGCACTTAATATGCTCTGATCACCAAAAGACGCGCGATAGGTTTGATCATAATTGAGATCGGGATTACCTTCCGCCACCGGAACTTCAGCGTCCGAGCTAACGCTAACGACATATGCGCCTGTTGCGTCTCCATAGTTAGAAACAATCGCCGTGTACATACCAGTTTCTGGTGCAACAAACTCCGGCATGATCGCATTAAAGTCAGTTGGCGCCGCAACATCATCAATGGTCGCAGTGATACGCCCGTCAACCCCGATCAAGGTTAAACGCACATCAGGTGCTCCCTGAATATTCGCTTTTGCTGCTACTGTCACCGTCTGTCCAATTTGCAGCGGGAATTGGTACATATGATACACTCCGGCTGTGCTCATAAGACCATTCACAGCGACGGGGAGACTCGCGAGAATTCCACCACTGCTTGGCGGCCCAAGCGCAGTAACAACCACCTTGACCGTGCCGTTTCCCTGCTGAGGAGCGAATATGAGCTGGTATGCTCCATCAAAGGGCAGGGTGATCTCCGAGATGACTTCAGCACTGTGAGCGGGATCGGAATCGACAGTGGCAAGGAAGTTCCCATACTTATCCACAAGTCGCATCTGATATTGTGGGGTACCACCGAGCAATGAAAGATCTATGCGCAAAACCTGCCCAGCCGTGGAATTAAATTCTAGGGAGACATCTCCCCCCTGCACCGCACTCAGATTGATTGCTTGATCAACCACTACTGTTCCAGGTGCAAAACCGACCGAGCCAGGCGCCGCAGGTTCTGAATTTTCGGGCGCAATGGGGGTTGGTGCAGCTACCTCCGGAGATACTTCCGTAACGGACACCTCTGGATCAACAGGGACACTTGTAGGTGGTGTAGGAAAGCAACCAACCATAGCTCCAACGAAAGCTACTCCAGTCACAAGCATGGGAAGATATCGGATGTGCGAACGATTGAGGCTCATAGAAATCTCTCTTTACCAGAAGCCACACTTGAGTCCCGAATGCACCTGGGTGCGCAAATATTATACAGTGCGACAGTCGGAGCAACCAACCGATGATTCGCGCGAAATCATAACCTCATTCTGAGATACCCATCGTACCATTTTCCGAAAGTTGCATTTCTACGCAACGTGACTAGACTGTGGTACTAAGGTTATGTAAATTTCTAATTCATCATTGTATTCCTGATAGAGAAGCCATGAGTATACATCAAGTATTGGTCGTAGATGACGAAGTTGGCGCACTGACTCTGATTGGAATTATGCTGGAGCGCGGCGGCTTTGAGGTTCTAAAAGCTCAGGACGCCTATGATGCTCTTAATCAATTAGAGTCGACCACTCCCGATCTGATTATTCTTGACGTGATGATGCCAGGTATGGACGGGATCGAACTATGTCGTCGCATTCGAGACGGGGCTGCCCCTCCCCATACCCCGGTACTCATTCTTTCGGCTCGCGGCGATCCAGAGGCAGTCGAACAGGGCATGAGCGCAGGGGCTGACGATTACCTCTCCAAACCCATTCTGCACCACGACTTGATTACCAAAGTTCGTGAGATGCTAAGTGTCGAGTCCTAACTACCTCGCACAGAGTCACTGCGAGTCTAGAGGGGATAGCCTTCTGTGATGCAAGCGATGCGCCAGATTCATGACAGTGTCCAGATCAGGAATCATCCGTGTTGCACCGAGAGATGTTGTCATCAATGACCCTACTGCTGCTCCCAACATAGCGCTTTCAACGAGGGCCATGTTATTGAGCACTCCATAGACGACTCCGGCTCGGAAAGCATCCCCTGCCCCCGTTGTATCAACCACCTCCACCTCTGGCGGTATGATTTCCACAACACTGTGACTTGATTCGAAAAGACGAATAGGCATAGAGCCATTCGTAACAATCACACTACTCGCACCTGCACGCTTTGCCCGCTTTGAGAATTCTTCGGGCGTCATCCCATCTGTTGCAAGCTCCGTAGCCGAGGAAATGGCAACATCGGTATAGGGGAGAATAGGATGATCGGCATCGCGGACATCCCCCACAATGACGGGCTTTGCTAACGATTGTGCGATGCGTGCCGCTTCGACACGTTCATCTCCTCCATAAAGATCGAGCGTAAGCAAACGACACCGTTCAATCATTTCTAGTCGAGGAGGAGTCGGCGGATTGTCATCAGTATTCATCCCGACAATGACTCGTTCGCCGTTCCCGGCAACAAATATGTAACAGAACATACTTGCAAGGTCATGCTGTCGTACAATGAACTCCGTGCTGATCCCAGGATGATTTTTTAGGGCCTCAAAAAGAGAATCCCCCATAGCGTCATTCCCGATCGTCGTCCCGCTAACTGCAACGGAGACACCCCAGCGCGCCAGCATAGTCGCTGTATTGGTCGCCTTCCCTCCAAGGTGGAGGCTCTCATCTGAGGAGTGGGTACTTCGATTC
>JAHEME010000666.1 GCA_024643825.1 Chloroflexota bacterium
GATGCACTGGCCGAACTTCATCGGGAGTTCATGTATGCAGGCGCAGAAGTGCTTCAAACCATGACCTTCTACGCCAGCGAAGACAAGCTGTCTACGCCAGCGAAGACAAGCTGTCAACCGTTGGGCTTGCGGGCAAGGTCGATGATATCAACCGCGCCGCTGTGAAGATCGCGCGGAGGGTCGCCGCAGAAGGCGATGACGTGCTGGTGGCTGGCAATCTCAGTCTGACGTGGGCCTATGATGGGGACGATCCCGCCTCCCATGATCGCGTCCGGGCGTTGTTTGATCAGCAGTTGAATGTGATGATGGAAGATGGCGTGGATTTCGTTATCGCAGAGACATTCTCCTGGCTGGGTGAAGCCCTGATCGCTGCCGAGCGCATCAAGGCTGCTGGCCTGCCTTCGATGGTCACCATGTCCTACGAGCAAGACCCGCACAGCTATGAGGGCTACGATCCCGCCGAATGCGCCAAACGTCTGATCGATGGAGGCGCAGATATTGTCGGCATCAACTGTCTGCGTGGGCCGGAGCACACGCTGCCCCTCATTAAGCAAATGCGCGAGGCCGTCAGCGGCTACATTGCGACTCAACCCACCGCCTACCGCACTCCCCACCATCATGTCGATTTCACCTCGCTCCCCGAATTCCCGCTGGGCCTCGATCCTCTTCAGCTTTCCCGCGCCGAGATGGGCGAGTACGCGTCCCAGGCGCAGGCAATGGGCGTGAACTTTATCGGCTCGTGCTGTGGATCGGTAGCCGCTCACGTTCGTGAGATGGCCAGAGCACTCGGAAAGGTCCCTGCTCAGCAGCGAAACTGGAAATCTCAAACCGGGAAGCCCATGTCTGCCTACGAATACTATGATCATGACGAGATGAACCAGTCATGAGTATTCCTATGGCGAACGATTGCAAGAGGATCGCGTCGTGAAAACGAACTTCCACACCATCGTGCTGGGGTTAGGGGGCATCGGTAGCGGAGCCGTCTACTGGCTCTCGCGGCGGCTTGGCGGCGAAGTCCTCGGCCTGGAGCAGTTTGAGATCGGCCATGTGAAGGGCAGTTCGCAGGATCATTCCCGCATCATTCGGCTTTCGTATCATACGCCGCACTATGTGGAACTCGCAAAACATGCCTACATCGCGTGGCGCGAATTGGAGAGGGACGCCGAAGAATCGCTGATCGTGAAGACGGGTGGCCTCGACCTTTCTCCCGCCGATGCTACTATCCCGATCAGTGACTATACCTACAGCATGGATACCGCAGGCGTCCCCTACGAGAGGTTGACCGCACAGGAAGTCATGTACCGCTTCCCGCAGTGGAAGCTCACCGACGACATCACCGCCATCTACCAATCTGAAAGCGGGATCGCGCCTGCCGCTAAATGTGTAGCCGCCCACCTGCGCATGGCAAAGGTTCACGGCGCAGAACTGCGCGACAATGCTCCGATCACCGCGATCAATCCGGTTGGTGACGAACTGGAGATCACCGCCGGGGGCGTGACCTACCGGGCGCATAATCTGGTAATCTGTGCTGGTGCGTGGACGAATCATGCGCTCGCGTACGTCGGCTGGAAAATTCCACTGACGGTGACTCAGGAGCAGGTCAGCTACCTCGCCACGCCTCACCTCGAAGACTTCATGCCCGACCGCTTCCCGATCTGGATATGGATGACCGAGCCATGCTTTTACGGTTTCCCCGCCTACGGAGAGTCGGGGACAAAGATCGCCGAAGACGTTGGCGGCGAAAAATGCACCCCGGAAACACGTACCTTCCAGCCCAATGAAACGACCTATCAGCGGTCGATGGATTTCATGGAGAAGTATCTGCCAACAGGCATCGGCCCACTGATCTATACCAAGACCTGTCTGTATGATATGACCCCCGACCGGGATTTCATCATTGATCGTGTACCTACACAGCCCAATGTGATGGTCGCCAGCGGAGCCGCACACTCCTTCAAATTTACGTCGCTGATTGGACGCATCTTCAGCGAGATGTCCGTTGATGGCAAGACGCAGTTCAACATCTCACCTTTCCGTATCGACCGCCCGATTTGCATGGAAGAAAATCCCGAAACGAACTTCATGGTTTAACCTTATCGTGTGGAGATAAATCGCGTTTGTGGATCGGGGAAACAATCCTATAATGAGGATGACTCTATTCGGCAACGACTGTCATATCACGTAGGCGAAGCAGGTGAATCGACAGTCTTACTCAAGGAGGAATAAGAAAGATGAAGCAGCGACATTTTGTTCTTGCTATCATCATCCTGCTGGCAGCAGCATTGCTGGCAGCCTGTGGTGGTGGCACAACGTCCGTCGCACCACCCGCCGATAGTGGCGGGGATACGACCGGAGGCAGCACAACCGATAGTGGTGGAACTACGGATGGTTCCGCCCCCACCGAGGAGGCAGCCCCTGCTGAGCCAGTAACACTGCGCATTGGGTGGGCAGGTAGCCCGGATACCCTTAACCCTGGTACGGCTGTACTCACCGAGTCCTATACCCTCTTTGAACTCGTCTATGATGCCATGTACCAGAAC
>JAHEME010000667.1 GCA_024643825.1 Chloroflexota bacterium
GGAACGCGATGGTGTACTTCGGGTGTGGATGCTCGATGCGCGTCACGGGCATCCCGGCTTCGATCATACCCTCCCACACCACGCTGTGATACCACCCGCCCCAGTTGCGATCAAACACGCGCGTCATAAGGTCCTTGATCCCCCAGCGCCGCGCCAGTTTCCAGCACGGAGCGCGCGGCTGGCTCACCTGAATGATCACCTTGTCGCCCACGCGGAACACGTCGCCGAGGCACACCGATTCCTCGTCCAGCCCCGCCAGCGTGAAGTTCTCCCCGAATGCGCCATAGGGCAGATCGGGCATCTCCAGATCGTCGCGCCACACCGGGTAGTGATCGGCGGAATAGCCCAGCACCGCTCGATACGGCCCACCGTGACTCTTCGTATCCGCCTGCCCGTCGCCGTCCACGTTGGTCGCCCCGACGAACACCGGCCCTTCGACGGGAACCTTGTGTATCCCTGACTCCCACGCTTCCTGATCCCCGTCCGGGCGATAGCTGCGCGGCATCCCTACTTGTACCGATAGGAGTGTTCCCTGTTTCGTTTCCATATTTCCTCAGAGCGTGGCTCACTGGTTGATCTTACTCTATCGCAGTTCTCCATCGCATCAACTTGATCTATACTACGACCATTATCGCTTCATTGATTCTGGACTCAAAGTGAGGAACCTGCCATGTTGTGTTATCTACGATCCTCTGGGGGGGCGTATCTTGATGTTCGGGGTGGGGCGCTCGTCCCCGGCGGCGATCAGGCGTCCTACGATTCGCTGCTGCTCATGGATGGCTTCGATCCCGTTTCGCGTGGCGTCGCCGCCGATCCGGTCATGAAAAGTGAGACGCAGATCACGCTCCGCACCGTCGAGCGTGAGTTGATCGCCCCCGCCGCCGACCCGATTGGCGGATGGCGCATCGCCGTCAGCCCCGGCCCCGATGCGCTGGCCCAACTCGGCGGCGAAGTCTATCGCATCTTCAAGATGGGCGGGTATAAATCCGAACCCCTCAAAGACGGGGATCGCGTCGTGCTGCGTTTCACAACCTCCGGCGAGAATCCAACCCCGCACTGGCTGTCGATGGGCGCGAACGGTCTCACGCTGAACCCGGTCGAAGTTCCTAAGGAGTCGGAGACCTTCGAACTCTATAGCCCTGTCGATCTGGCCGACTTCTCCAGCGAGTACAACGATATCACCGATACTCTCAGTGGCACGATCCATCTCACCGGGCCGACCCTGCCGGGCGGACACACCATCGCCTTTGAGAGTCCCGACGCCCCCGACCTGTTCCCGCCGCAGTCGGTCGTCATCACCGATCAGCACGCGCTCTACTATCTGCCTCTCTCCGAAGCTGCCCGCGCGCTGACTCCCTGTGATCCGCGAGAAATCACGGTGCGTGCCCACTACCCCGCTACGGGCGAGACGCTCGAAAACCCCGCCGTGCTGCAAGGCGACCGCGCCCTGTTCATGACCATGCGTGTGCGCCGCGCGCGTCAGGCCAAAAGCAAGCTGCCGATCTTCAAGGGCAAGCCCGTGATCGAGATCATCGCCTCCGTCGATCTCGACCCCTCGGCGGCGCGTCTCAACCCGGAAGCCCTGCCCTTAGCGGTGACTCTCTCCACCGCCGATCCGGTGTTCAAGAACTTCGAGCAGACCGGGTCACGCGTCGCCTTCGACCGCCCGATCAAGCTCACGTTCAGCATCCAGCAGCCCGACGAAGACACGCCGACCACCTGCCACATGATCCAGGCGAACTTCACGCTCGAAGGCAAGCAGCGTCACGCACAGTTCGCGGCGCGGATCAGCCATAAGGGTATTGCAATGGATGTGCAGTAGAGGGAGATTGTGGATGTAGGGGCGAGCCTATGTGCTCGCCCTGCTCGGAAACCAGCCACCAAGGGATCAGGAGATGAGGCCCTCTGGCGGTACGACCTCGCCATTAGCGACCATATCCTCGATGTGAAGCGCGATGGCCTCCCGAATCATGGCAATCGCCTCTTCTACTGTATCGCCCATGCTGGCGATCCCCAGACTGGGACACTCAACCCAGTAGGCGACTTCTTCATCTGGCTCACTGCGGTGAATCACAATCTTACGCATCGTCGTATCCTCACTTCTCCTGCATGCTACTTGATTGTATCCGATCTCGATTTCAACCGCCTGAGTCGATCAGCCGAATCTCAATCCGTTCCTTGCCCTTGCCTGGATTCTCCCGCCGCAGCGCGATCCGCCCGATCTCCCCCGTGCGCCGCAGATGCGTCCCGCCGCACGCCACCCGCGCAAACCCGGCAATCTCCCATGTGCGCCGTTCGTTGGCCTCGTCGCTCCACGCGCTGACGATAGGGTGATCCGCGTCGATCAACGCCTGTGCCGCCGCCTGAATCTCCGGCAGCCTACCGCCGACGTTCTCCCCCCACACGAAGTCGATGCGCGCCTTGTCCTCGCTGATATGCGCCCCGACCTTCTCAATGCCCTCGAAGGTGCGGTAGGCGAGTTCCAGCACCAGTTCGGCTGCGAAGTGCAGGCGCATCAGCCGAACCCGCCGCGCCCAG
>JAHEME010000668.1 GCA_024643825.1 Chloroflexota bacterium
GGCGGCCTCTTTGAGCTTGCGGCGCAGCGTTTGCTGGTTGCGTTCATCATAGCTGAACACGATCTGACGGATCAACTGCTGCGTGATTGTGCTTCCGCCGGATTGAATCTCCCCGGTCTGAATCCACTCCCATGCGGCGCGGGCAATGGAAGGCGGGTCAAAACCGGGGTTGTCGTAGAATGTGTCATCCTCGGTGGCGATGGTTGCCCAGCGAACGGCGAAGGGGATGCGATCCAACGATACTTCGGTGCGCCGCCCCTCGTTAAAGACTTCATAGAGCAGCGTGCCATCACGATCATAGATGCGTGAGGTCTGGAAGTCTTCGACCCCCTCCATCGATTGGAGGGTTGCCATATCCTGCGCCAGTTCTCCTGCCAGCGAATTGTAGATTACGAGTCCGAAAATCGAGGCAGTAACCACGATCAGGGCCAGCCCCATCGCTAGAATTGCAGCGGTTGTTCGCAGCAGTGAAAAGCAGCCGCGCCCTCGTCGTCGCCGCTTTTCACGAGGTTTTCCTGCGGCAGGTGGCTGGTTGGTAGAACTCGTTGGAGGCAGCCCTATTGAAGGGGAGGTTGGTGGCTCAAGAGGCTCAGGGGAGAGATCACGCTCCCGCGTTGGTTCATTAGAATCCATGCTTGTCCTCAATCACAAAAGAGTTGCTGGATTCTAACACGGCTTGCTAACTGCCGCCTACGCGGAGATTGGTGAGGGAGCCAATTGGAAGGATCAAATGAGAATCAAATGTGTTTGTGGTAAACTCAGCCAGTATTTACATAAGAACTAAGCCCATTAGAACACAAAAGAACTGAGCAGGATAAATAGTGGAAACCAGACCAAATACTTCTAGCAATTGGCCGCGCGGCCTGATTATCGGCTTGCTGATTCTGGCCGTTGTTGCAGGCATCCCGTATCTCCGAAGCCAGATTTCATCGCAGAGCCAGCAAACTACGCTGTCTGAGATTGCACAGAAGATCGTGCAGGGCAATGTAGACTCGATTGCCGTCAGCGGTGATGATGTCACTGCTACTCTGAAAGACGAAACCGTTCTATACGCCCGCAAAGAACCAGGAACCAGCATCTACCAGACCCTCGATCTGCTGGGCATCGATTCTGCTACCCTGAGCCAGGTAAAAATCACCGTTGTGGGGCCTGCGCCTTTCTCGATCATCGGGCAGGTGCTGCTGACTGTAGTGCCTCTCGTGATTATTGGCTGGTTTGCCCTGAACATCATGCGGTCGATGCGAGGTGGACAGGATCAGGCGCTCAGTTTTGGGCGCAGCCGTGCCAAAACGGTCAGCATTGACCAGCCTGTTGTGACCTTTGATGATGTGGCTGGGGCCGAAGAAAGCAAACAGGAACTCAAGGAGATCGTCGAATTTCTCCGTGACCCGGAGAAGTTTCTTCGCCTTGGAGCACGAGTGCCGAAAGGCGTGCTGATGATTGGCCCACCCGGTACAGGGAAAACGCTGCTTGCTCGTGCGGTTGCAGGCGAAGCAGGTGTGCCCTTCATGAGCATCTCAGGCTCCGAATTCGTCGAGATGTTTGTTGGCGTCGGGGCCAGTCGTGTTCGCGACCTTTTCAATAAAGCGAAACAGATGGCTCCCTGCATTGTGTTCGTGGATGAGATCGATGCAGTAGGCCGTGCTCGTGGGATCGGGTTGGGGGGTGGCAACGATGAGCGTGAGCAAACCCTCAATCAGATTCTTGTCGAGATGGATGGCTTTGATAATGAGACCAATATTATTGTGATCGCGGCGACCAACCGTCCCGATGTGCTCGATCCTGCACTTCTGCGTCCGGGTCGCTTTGACCGCAAGGTGTATATTTCACGTCCGGATTTTCTGGAGCAGACATCGCCAATCTAGTCAACGAAGCTGCAATCCTTGCAGCCCAGCGGGATAAAACAACGATTGGCATGCCCGAACTTCAAGATGCGATGGAAAAAATCGTCGCTGGGCCGGAGCTTCGCTCTCGCATAGTCAAGCCCGAAGAGAAGGAAGTCGTTGCATGGCATGAGGCAGGTCACGCGGTACTCATGTATCACCTGGAATACAGCGATCCGGTTCACAAGATCACAATCATCCCTCATGGCGGGGCGGGCGGGTATACCATGTCACTGCCAGAGAGTATGGACAGCGGTTTGATCCGCCGTGAGCAGTTGGAAGATATGATTGTGGGGCTGCTTGGTGGGCGGGCAGCGGAAGAAATCCACTTTGGGCATATCACGACCGGGGCCAGCAATGACCTCGAACGCTCCACCTCTATCGCCCGTGCGATGGTGACGCGCTACGGCATGAGTGAGAAGCTGGGGCTTCGCGTCTATGGGGAAGAAGACCGTGAGTTGTTCTTTGGTCGCAGCATGGGGGCGGAACACAACTACAGTGAAGAATCCGCGCGCGCTATTGATGAAGAGGTCAACTCAATCATCTCACGTGCGTATGATCGTGCTCAGGCACTCCTGCGAGAAAATCAAGACAAGCTCGATGCGCTGGATGCGACTCTGCTGGAAGTAGAGACTGTAGATCGCTCACAGTTTG
>JAHEME010000669.1 GCA_024643825.1 Chloroflexota bacterium
GTCCGACGGCTACAGTGACGCCGTGAGAGAGGATTCACTGACATCGCGATGATTTCTAACTCATCACTCACCACGCTGTTAAGCTATGCCCGCTGAAACCATCCTCGTCGTAGACGACGAACACAACATTATCGAACTGGCGCGGATGTATCTGGAGCAGGATGGCTTCACGGTCATCGCCGCCTCGGATGGACGCACCGCGCTGGCGCGTGTGTTCGCCGATTCGCCGCAGCTGGTCGTGTTGGATTTGATGCTCCCTGAACTCGACGGGTGGGAGGTGTGCAAACAGGTGCGGGCGCGATCCGATGTGCCGATCATCATGCTCACCGCCCGCGATGACGACATCGATAAGATCGTCGGGTTAGAGCTTGGCGCGGACGACTACATGACCAAGCCGTTTAACCCGCGAGAACTGGTGGCGCGTGCTCGTGCCATTCTGCGGCGGACGGCTCCCGCACCCCGCCCCGCCGGGGATGACCAGCCGATCCGGGTAGCCGACCTGATCATCGATTCCCTGCGCTATGAGATTCCCCTGCGGGCCAAGGAATTTGACTTGCTGCGAACGCTGGCGGAAAATCGTGGGCTGGTTCTGAGCCGCGAAAAACTACTCAACCTCGTCTGGGGATTCGACTTTTACGGTCAGACGCGCACCGTGGATGTCCATGTGGCGCATGTGCGCTCACGGCTGCAAAAGGCGGGCAGCACGGTGATCATTGAAACCGTCTGGGGGGTTGGGTACAAACTGCTCGATGACTGACGAAAGGACGCGATGACTACGCTCACCTTTGCGCACGTTACTGACGTGCATATTTCTGAGACAGGCGACTCATGGGGGTCGATGGGCCTGGAAGCGCCCCGCATCCTCCGCGAGTGCTTCGCGCGGCTCAACACGATGGACGATCTCGACTTCGTCCTCATCACAGGCGATGTGGTCGATCAGGCACGGCCCGGTGAGGTCGATCTGTTTCTGGAGGCGCTGGCGACGCTGGAAAAGCCCTGGCACTTCGTCCCCGGAAACCATGATGGGTTCATCTACGAGAGCAATCGTACCGCCATGCTCCCTGCCGAAGTCGTTGCCGCCATCGATCCGCGTCTCGCCGAACTCAACCCGGATGCCAACCTCGCGTATTGGAGCCGCCCGGTGGCGCGCGGCGTCCAGTTAATCGGCCTTGACTCGCGCATCGCCACCGATTGGGGGGGCACAATCAGCGCCAATCAGTTGGACTGGCTGGGATCGGAACTCAACGCCCACACCGATGCGTTGGTGATCCTTGCGGTGCATCACCCGCTGCACGATCTCGGCATTCATAACGAGCGTGAGTGGTGGAACAAGTTCATTGCCAACAATGGCGCGACGGTCGAACGCCTGCTCGATCAGCATCCCAACGTCAAGATGGTGATCTCCGGGCATCATCACGCCAACCACATGCGCGTCCGCCAGGGGCGGCTGACTATGATCACCGCCGCGCTGACCGGGTATCCATGTGTGTATCGCATGGTTCGGCTGGAACTCACCGAGGATGGCTGGTACGCTCACGTCGAGACCCATACCGCCGCAGATGATGATACGCTCGCCAATGCGCGCGAGGCCATGATGTCCTCGAAAACCGCCTATGACTTCGATACGCGCGGCCCGGCGGCCTGGGTTGGATTCTGCGTGGGCATGCCGCGTGATCTGAGCTTCGACGGACTGCTGGGCGGTGACGATCACTTGCACGAGAGCCAATAACGCGCCAAACTTCCCCGCAGCCCTACCCTGTGATCAAGGCGAATCACTGTGCAAACAACTTCTGGAACCCAGCTTCACACCGACTACGCCGAGGAATTCCGGCACGGGCAAGGCAGATCATGACGCGAGAAGGGCTGCGATTTTCACTGGCACGCGTGCTGTTCTGGCTGGGCGTGCTGGGCGTGCTGGGGGGTGTAGTCACACTGGCTGCCGGGATTCGAATCCTGCCAACCGACCTGTGGTTCGGCGCTGGGCTGATCGCCTTTGGCGTCAATATCCTGCTGGCGGGCGAGTTCCTCGCTGGGCCGGAGCCGAAGACGTTCACCGTGCGTGGTCAGGTGGTACGCGGCGAAGCGGTGGCCCGCGCCGGACTATCTGATCTGGCGGTGGGTCGCTGCGGCATCGACCGGGTGGCGACCATGCGTCATGGGCCGCTGGGCAAACCGAAGTTCAGCGTAGTGGATGGAGTCGCTAATCTACGGATGGCGAATGGGCTGATCCCCAACATGGCGCGCTGGGAAGCTAACCTCGCGGTGAATGTGCTGTGGGATGTCGATGTTCGCAGCAGTGTGGGTATGCTCACGTTGGACTTACGTGCGCTGCGCGTCGAGCGTGTGATCGCTCGCAGCGGCGTGGGGCGCATCGAACTCCACTGCCCGGAGCGCGGATTTGCGCAGCTATTCCTGTGGACGGGGATCGGCGAGATTATCATCCACATCCCGGAAGAGACCGGGGCGCGTGTGTACGTGGTCAGCGGGCGGCTGGGGACGCTCCGCGTGGAGAACGAACGCCTGACCGCGCTGG
>JAHEME010000670.1 GCA_024643825.1 Chloroflexota bacterium
TGTGGTTGAAGGTCTTAGCTCTGGAACACATGCCCAGATCGTAGTGCCACACCGCCACAGTCTGCAACCGACTCAACCAAGTTTCTCAGCCGGTAGAATGTCGTACCCGGCTAGGTATGCTTTGGAGATGTTACGACTGGTCAGAACGATATCCAATTCCCGTGCAACTGTTTCGGCGTCGCCACCGAACGTTTCGTAAAAGTCCCCCAGTCGGAAGAGCACAATCGCCTGCGGGAACTGCTGCTTGATCTGATCGTACTGGGTGTAGACAGGAGTGGCTTTCTTGCTCTCCGAGGGAGTAGCAGCAACGGAAACTATCTGCTTCTCAGTAATCACTTCCACTGGCTTATGTTCGATTGGCGGTTCCGTGTGTTCGCTTGATTCCGCATGATCGTCTGACATCTCTGGCTGCTCCACCCATTCGATATTCTCCACCATCTCCATCTCTGAATACGTGACCAGAAAGTAGCCTGAACGGTCGGGCTTCCAGAACTCAAGCTGATCATCACCCACCGGGTAGATTTCGTGGCCCGGCAGGTGGCTGATGTCTCGCGCTCGCTCGTACGCATCATCGCGGGTGCTCTCCAAGAGGATGTTCAACTCATCGGTGAACTTCACAGCAAACTGGAGTTCCGGCTCCTCGACGTGAATCAGGTCAAACGACAGGCTTCTTGAGGCTTCTCGGTTCACTGGAGGCAGGTGGATCTTGCGTGAGCAGGCTGTAGGTGTTCGCCTCTGCCGCTCGCATCCGATCCTGCTCCTGCTGCTCCTCAGTGCGCCGATCCTCGACCGATAGCTCCAGCCGTGTTTTCGGAGACAGGGGCAGTCGGGGGTTGGCTCGTACGCCAAACTGTGCCACCTCCCTTGCGGCGAACATCTCCATCTGGTTCAGCTTCGGCTGCCGCTTCTGTGCGGCGGTGCGGACATCCACCTGTTCTCCGGTGAACATATCTTGCTGGCGGGGGATTTCGACAGGCATAGGGTGTTACTCATCAAATAACCAATCGGCCAGACCTCCCAGGTCTTCGAGTTCGGTGTAAGCGCCATCCTCATCAGTCAAATCCGCTAACATCTCAAACAGCTTGGCATGCGGTGATTGATCTACGGTTCCTACATAGGCTTCAATCTCGGCTCGTCGCCGGGCAATGAGCTCGATGGCATGCTCCTTCTCGACGACCTGCTCGTCGAGCCGGGGGAGGTTGTTAGCGGCGTACCAGTGCCATTCGTCCGTGTACCAGCGCTCGCGATGCTCGTGGAATCCGAGGCCATAGAACGTCACTACTCTGCGCTGCTGATCGTCCGGGCGGCTGGTGGTGACAAACAGGAACTCGCCATAGTTGTTGTAGCTGGTGACGATCTCGTGGATGGTAGTGGATTCGTCCCCCAGAATCTCGGCGAAGCGTTCGCCGCTCATCCGGTCATACAAATCTTCATCGTAGGTGAAGCCGAAGGCTCTGGCTTCCGGGGAGACGTGTCGCTGGTGGAGGTCTTCCTGGGTCATGCGCCTCTCCGTCGTTCTTGCTGATGCTGATCCCGGAGTTCGCGCAGGCTCCGAGATTCAAAGTCCCGGTCGCGCTCGATGGGCAGTCCCAGCGGCCCACGGGCCGCTTCCAACTCCGAGAGAGTGAAATAGCCAAATTCAACTTCGAACCCGGAAACCAATCCAAAGAACGTATCTTTGCCATCGAACTCAGAGGCGTACCACGTCCAGTTGCTATCCGGGGTGAAAAACTTGACCAGCGCGGGTGCTTCCAAGCCCTTCTCCTCATTGGCATACAGCGCAGGGAGCGCCTCTCGTGACTTCTCATCCAGCAGCCCGATCCTCCGTGCGGGGATGGGAGATGGTTCATTCTCAATCTGGATGACGTTCTTCATCCGCTTCACGGCATCGTCATACACCACCAGCAGGTGCTCATCCGAGTCATTCCCCCACAGTTCAATCGAATCTTCCCCCACCTTGCGCAGCATGTAGCCACACTGCTCGGCGATGTCGAAGGCTTCCTCGAAGGCGCGGTCACGGGTATCGCCGAGTGGCAGATCCATCTCGCCGAACAGATGCACGATGGCAACCTGCTCCGGGTTACCGGTTGGCCAGACTTCGTATTCAGCATGCGTGGGGAAAACAACGAGGGGGAGTTTGTAGCCTTTAGTCCAGTCGCGCTGCACGACACGAGCGACCTGATCTCCATCGAGGAAGTACAGCCCTGCTATTGGTTTATCATCCAGTGGTGATGGTTTGGCTTTTTCAATCCATGACATACTTCAAAGGCAGGATAGCATGCGGATTGGGGTGTTGTGAAGGAGAAATTGGTGTGCCCAATATCATAAGCTTGTCGTCAAACACTCCTTTGCCGACATCGATTTGGCAAGGGAATTGGATGCCTGTATTCTCTCGAATAGGAGCTAACATATGACAGATACTTTTCATACTACAGAGTGAACTCGTTGAACCTTTTCGTGCTTGATAAGCAGTTTTTCAGAAAAATTCACTCGCGCTGTTCGGAAGTGTGATAACGCGCTTTATCCCAT
>JAHEME010000671.1 GCA_024643825.1 Chloroflexota bacterium
GTGCATTTCAGAATGGCTTCTTCTATGTGGCCCTTGGTGTCGTAGTAGTGTTTGCCATCGCGTATGGGTTGAGCCGCACGAAAAACTATTTAAGTGCGGCAGTCCTGACGGTAGCAGTTCTTCCACCCATGACTCTGGGGGCTGTCTTGATCAACCCTCCAGACATCAACACGCTAGCGGTGTACATCGCTCTTGATGTGCTTCTGGCAAGCATGTTGCTGCCTATTGAGGGAACTCTGATCGTAGCGGCAGGCAATATAATCTTAATGCTGCTTCTGCCTGTTGCAAGTCAAGTTCTATCATTTCCTGACATCACACTCTCCCTGTCATTTAATGTCATTATGTCAGCCTTGATCATAGTGGCATCTCGCATTCGGCAGCAGGACCTCCAGCAGATTGAGCAGCAGACGCTTGAATTGACGGAAGCCGTCCACCAGGCCGAGATTGCTAACAAGCTCAAAGACCATTTTCTTGCGAACATGAGTCATGAACTCCGCACTCCACTGAACGCGATCATCGGCTTCACCGAAGTCACCTTGATGGGGTTAACTGGGGAGATTACCCCAGAAACGCGTCGTGCTTCGGAGCGCATCCACCATAACAGTGAGCGCCTCCTTCAGTTGATCGATGACATCCTGGATATTTCAAAGATTGAGGCAGGGCGTGTCGAGATTCTCAACCAGCCCTTCGTCCCCAGCGAACTCTTGGCCAGCCTGGAGATAGGTATCAAACCCCAGGCGACCAACAAGGCAATCGTGTTTGCAACAGAGTTAGACCCGCAATTGCCTCCCAAGCTTATTGGGGATGCAAAACGCATCGAGCAAATCCTTATCAATTTAAGCTCCAATGCCGTGAAGTTTACCGAACAAGGATCTGTCACAGTGGCCTTGAAGCGTCTTTCTCCGGAAGAATGGGCCATCATAGTAAGCGATACGGGAATCGGTATCCCACCCCATTCGTTAGAAACGATCTTTGAGAAGTTCCGGCAGGTAGATGGATCGTCGCGCAGAGCGTACGGAGGCTCCGGCCTGGGGCTTGCCATCGTGCGCGAACTGGCCCTGCTGATGAACGGCAATATCAAAGTGAAAAGCCCCCCCGGAGCTGGTAGCACATTCACCGTGACCTTGCCCCTGCTCTCAGAAGAGGGAGCAAAGGCCTAATGATGGCCCCTTTATTGGAATCGTGGCGGATTTTAGTGATCGATGATGAACCAGATAGCATCGACATCTTGAAGATGGTGCTCTCATCGGTTGGCGCCATTGTACTCACCGCAGCGAACGGCGAAGAGGGGCTGACGATCTTCCGTCGTGAAGACGTGAAGCTGGTGCTGACCGATCTCTCAATGCCCGAAATGGATGGGTGGCAGCTTCTTGATCTGATACGAGAAGGCGAGAATGGTAAGAGAACACCTATCATTGCCCTGACCGCACATGCGATGACCGGTGATAGAGAACGGGTAATGATGGTTGGCTTTGACGGCTATCTCAGCAAACCTCTGAAAATATTTACCCTGCTTGCTGATCTGGAAGAATGCTTGAATCAGGCAAAGAAATCTAAAGAATAAGCCGCTGACATAGTATAAGGAGAGAAACATGATGGTTCTCAAAAACTGGCAAGTATTACTTGTGGAAGATGAGCCGGATGCCCAGGAGGTTGTGAGTAACATCCTTGAGCACTATGGAGCTACAGTCCTCTCCGCCTATTCTGCTGAGGAGGCATTAGAGATTCTCAATGATCAGCACCCGGCTGTTGCCTTGATCGACCTCGCGCTGCCGCAGATGAATGGATGGGATTTGCTCAAGATCATCCAATCGAATCCTGGCCTTGCAGACATCCCGGCAATTGCTCTCACCGCCTATCACTCAACCAGTGTGGCGCAAGCGGCTATCGAAGCGGGCTTCGTTGCCTTCTTCCCCAAACCGATCAACGCCCACACGTTTGTAGAAGACCTCACCAAGAGTCTTGCCTGATTATCCCAAAAGGTGCATATGAGTTCTAACAATGAAGAACGCCCCCCCTTCTGGGGCCTAACCCTGACCTTTACCCCGGATGCTCATGCCCTGGTAGTGGAAGATAATCTGGGGGAACGACGTCACATTCTTGATCGGCTCTTCTCAGGCTGCCAGGTTACGTGGGTAGCCAGTGCTGACGAAGTGAAAGCAGCCTTAGAGGCCCATGGCCCGTTCGATGTGTACTCCCTCGATTTTGATCTGGGAGATCAGCGCGGCGGGTGGCTGGAATCAGGTCACTTAATCCGCCAGAAAGACCCATTGAGTATTGCAAAAATCGTCTTGATCCATTCTGCAAACACCGATGCGCGCGCCTATTTTGAGATCTTTCCCGCAGCGATCTTTGTGCAATGGGATGTGCTCGCCACCATCCTCGGCGAGACGGAGATCAACAGTAAGCTAATAGAAGCAATTCTGGCAGAAGCCGGACCGCAGGCTTCTGTGGACGCATTACGAGATGCCACCCTGAAAATTCGACCCGGTACGTAACAGTGGCGGGAATAGGGAAGGAAACAATT
>JAHEME010000672.1 GCA_024643825.1 Chloroflexota bacterium
GTCTTTATAGCTCCTCCGTACTACGTAGTTCGCCCAATATCGCATTTGCGTGAAAACAGTACAATAGAGGGTAGGGACGTCTGGCTTTTGTCGATGAATGGGCGGGACGACCCCATTGAATGGAATCCCATCCACGAAATGAAAGCCCTCTATGGCGCGGAATTTCTCGAAAGCCATGCCGGAATCTGAAGAACCCTCGCATCGCCAGAGCGAGGGCTTTTACCGTACGCTCTTCCATGAATCGCGAGATACCGTCTACATCACTACGCGGGACGGCGATCTCGTAGACATGAACCCGGCAGGCTGCCGTCTGCTGGGTATTGAACCTTCGGAGCTTCATCAGCACAACGCAGGCGAGTTCTACGCAGACGCAGAAGACAGGAAGCAATTTCAGCAGCAGATTGAGGCGGAGGGGGAAGTCCGCGATTATGAGGTCGTCCTGAAAAGGACTGACGGTCATGAAATGGTGTGCCTGCTGACCTCGATCATCACACGCGATGCTGATGGACAGGTCAGTGGCTATCAGGGATTGATCCGCGATGTTTCTGAGATTCGGGCGGCGGAACAGGCATCACGGAATGCTCATGCAGAACTCAAAGCGACGCTGGAATCTATCCCAGACCTCACCTTCGTGGTCACGGGGGAGGGTACGATTCTCGAAGTCCACTCCATGCAGGAGATCGGAGTTTTCCTCGATCCGGCGGAGGTGATCGGGAAACGTATTGAGGACATCCTCCCCTCGGAGAGCGCGGGGATCATCCTGCGATCTCTGGCGGACGCAATCCAGGGTGGGCGCGTCAGTGGGGTGCATTACAGCCTGGAACTCCCGGATGGGCTTCACTGGTATGAACTATCGGCGGCAGTGGTACGCGGGGAGCAAAGTGAACCGAATGTGCGCCTGATCGCTACGACCCGTGACATCACCGACCGTATTCGGATGGAAGAAGCACTCACGAACAGCGAGCAGCGGTTTCGGTCGATGTTTGAAGGGGCCTCGATTGGCATTGCGATTGCGGACATCCAGGGGCGACCTCAGGCAGTGAATGCCGCGTATGAATCTCTGATGGGCTACAGCGCGGATGAACTGCGGGGCAAAGGATTCCCGGAGTTCACCCATCCTGACGATCTCCCGGATAACCTTGCTCTATGGGAACGGCTTGTGCGGGGAGAGCTTCACCAGTACGACCTGGAGAAACGTTACCTTCGCAAGGATGGAACGCAAATCCCGGTCGCACTACGTGTGTCTCGCTTCCCCGGTGGCGGGGATGACTCGGAGTTCGCGATTGTGATGGTCGAAGACGTCACCGAACGGAAGCGAGCCGAGCAAGCCGAACGTGAACAGCGGACGTTAGCGGAAGCGCTGCGTGATACTGCCGAGGTGTTGAGCAGTACGCTTGATCTGGATGAGATCTTCGAGCTAATCCTGCAACATGCCGCCAGAGTCGTGCCACATGACTTTGCGGATATTCTGCTGTTTGAGGGTAATGAGGCACGAATCATCAAATCACGCGGGTATCCGGCAGGTCATCTAGAGCGTCTGGCGACCACGCGGTTTCAGATTGACGAGACGCCCAATCTCCAGACAATGGTTACGACTCTCGCGCCGATCATCATCGACGATGTCCATGACTACGAAGGATGGTTCAGGAATGTCAGCCCGCTGACGGCGGAGCAGACTCGCTCGTACCTGGGCGCGCCAATCTACCGTGAGGATCGGGTCGTGGGGGCGATTGGGCTGCTGGGTTCCGTGCCGGGGTTCTTCTTGCCGGAGCACGCCGAGAGCCTCATGGCTTTTGCGAATCAGGCCGGGCTGGCGCTGCATAATGCCAATCTGTATCAGCAGCTTGCGGAGTATACAGAGGAACTGGCGGCACGCAATCACGAACTGGATGCATTCAGTTATACGGTAGCTCATGACCTGAAATCGCCGCTGCAAATTGTGCTCGGATATTCGGCCTTTCTGCTGGAAACCCTCCGTGATGAGATGGCCCCTTCCTTTCTTGAGCCGCTGGAAAGCATCCGACAGTATGCCACGCAGATGAACCATCTGATTGAAAGCCTGCTTTTGATGGCACAGCTTGGGCGGGATCACCCACATGTGAAATCGGTAGATTTGCAGGCGATTACCCACGCCGCCAACACCCGCGTAGTGCCGATGATTGAGGAGCGTGGCGTTGAGGTCACGCTGCCGAATGAGTGCCCATCCGTGCTGGCCTATGAACCGTGGATCGAGGATGTGATCGCGAATTTGCTGGAAAATGCTGTGAAGTACATCGGTGAGGAAAATCCCACCCCCGCTATTGAGGTTCATGCTGTGGTCAGGGGGAATATGGTACGGTATGAAGTGCGCGATAACGGGATCGGGATTCCAGCTACGGCCCGTTCTCAGTTGTTCCATGAATTTGTGCGGTTTCATCCGACGGTAGCGCATGGCTCCGGGCTGGGGCTTTCGATTGTACGGCGGATCATCACCAAGCTGGGCGGCGAAGTCGGCGCGGATGACATCGCCGCGGGTGGAACGTGCTT
>JAHEME010000079.1 GCA_024643825.1 Chloroflexota bacterium
TGGCTGTAAGCAGTTCCAGTCTCGCATGACGGGCCCCGGCATGCGTTGGTCACGCTCCGGAGCCGAGCGCATGCTGGCTATCCGTGCCACGATCTTGAGCGATAGATTCCAAGAATGTTGGCATGCTCTTCAAATCTCGCCCGCTTTTTGAAATGCACCCGTATGTAACTGGCGAAGAATCGAATTCATCATCTCGTGGTAGAATTATAGGAACATTCGAAACGAGAGATTGTGCGATGGACGCTAACCAGTTAGACCAACCGATTACCCAATTGACCTATCGTCAGCTTCGGGAACTGATTGCTGAGGAAGTTCGCGCTCAGATGGCTGATGCGCTTGAGAGGGAGCTTCCCGGCTATCTTCAGGAAACCGATCCTGCGAAAGCAGTTGAGGCTATGGGGTGGCTGCGAGAACACCGTCTTCCTTCGCCGCCCGGTGTACCCTCGGTCGTAGAGATGCTGCGTGAGGATCGAAGCTAATACATCCCCCCTGTACTTATATCTACTCGCGCCGTTCTGCTTTCCGCCGAAGGGCTTCCACGAACTCGGCGCTGTCGGTGATGTCCTCTCGATCCGCCCATATGCCAATCAGCCCGGACTCCAGAATATCGGCTCCGGTCATCACCTTCTTTGCCGGTATCTCCTGCTGCTCCCCCATCACCACGACGATCACCTGCGAGCCTTCGGGAAGCTGTGGGTCGTCCTCGAAGTGAATCTGCCCGTTCTGCACAATCCCCTGATACGCGGTAACCATTCCACCACCTCCTGCGTTACGTTGCTCTGAGTATAAAGCAGGGACGCTCACGACGCTATTCAACGCAGCATCTCACTTCGCGTCGAGGATCGCCGTGACCTCCGCCGCCTCTTCCGGCGTGAGCGACCACTCAGCCGCTTTGACGTTCTGCTGTAACTGCTCGACTCGCGTCACCCCGGAGATCACCGAGGCCATCGCGGGCTGGGCCAGCAGCCACGCCTGCGCCAGATCGACCATGATGTGATCGCGCGCCTCCGCCCAGGCGATCAGGTTTTCGAGGATCGCGTAGTTCTGCGGAGTCATGTAGCCCTGCACACGAGCGTTGTCCTCCCCGCGTGAGCCTGCCGGGGCAGGTTGGCCTTCGCGATACTTCCCGGTCAGGAAGCCGCCCGCCAGTGGGAAGTACGGGATCACGCCGACGCCGTGTTCGGCGCAGTAGGGGATCACCTCGTGCTCCAGGTGACGCTCCAGCATGTTGTAGTGCGACTGTATGGTCACGAACGGTTCCCAGTGATGGAACTCGGCGAGAAGATTGGCCTTGGTAAGCTGCCACGCGGCGAATGCCGATGCGCCGATGTAGCGAACCTTGCCCGCGCTGACCAGGTCGTCCAGCGTCCGCATGGTCTCTTCGATGGGCGTGTCTGCATCCCAGCGGTGAATCTGGTACAGATCGATGTGATCGGTTTGCAGCCGCCGCAGGCTGTCTTCGAGTCCGTTCATGATGTGATAGCGTGATGCGCCCCGGTCATTGGGGCCATCGCCCATCTCCATATAGACTTTGGTCGCCAGCACGACGCGGTCGCGCTTGCCTCCCAGCGCCACGCCCAGCAGTTCCTCGGATTGGCCTGTGCCGTACACGTCGGCGGTATCGATGAAGTTGACACCCAGATCGAGCGCGGTATCGATGATGGTGTTCACCCCTGCCTGATCGACCTTCTTACCGAATCGGTTCGTCCCAATGCCGATCACCGAGACGCGTACGCCGGATCGTCCTAGCTGGCGGGTTTGCATGAGGTTCTCTCCTTGGTTGCTGTGCGTTCGCCAAAGATAATCTTACCGCGAGTGTCAACCCCGTTTGGTCTGCCACTCGAAATTGTCTATACTGGCGGCCTATCGCTCTCAGATGTAAATCGCCCATCGACAGGAGGCAGCCGCCCATGATGATCTCTGCTGCGCAGCGCCAGATGCGGTTGAAACTTTCTTAGGGTACTATCGAGTTGACTTTAACCTGAAAAATACGTATAGTCATCATCGTGAAGTGAATGGGTAAGGCATGTCAGCAAAGAAACGCAAGTCTCCAGATGGTAAACCGACCAACAATCTTATTTTGAGTTCCCATATTGGGACAAATGATGAGGTTTTTCCCTTTGTCCTGTCTCTATATGTGGAGCCAGGTAGCACTGTTGCTGATGTTACTTATGGAAAGGGAGTATTTTGGCGCAGAGTTCCTGAGACTGCTTATGATTTATTGCCAACAGATATTGCAATGGGTATAGATTGTCGGGAATTACCTTACGAATCTGAGGCAATCGACTGTATTGTTTTTGATCCTCCGTATATGCATACTCCTGGTGGAACCGCCCACGTAAATCACCAAAACTATGAAAGCTACTACAAGAATAACAGAGCTAACTCGAACAAAAAATACCATGAGGCCGTCCTTGATCTGTATTTCTCCGCAGCAAAAGAGGCGTGGCGAGTTTTGCGTGAAGGAGGTACTTACATTGTCAAATGCCAAGATGAAGTATGCGCCAACCAACAGCGCCTAACACACGTTGAGTTGATTAATGAATTGCAGGGCTATGGCTTCATTACGGAAGATTTGTTCGTTGTTATGAGGAGAGGTAAACCAGGAGTAAGTAGACTTCTTAAGCAGGCTCATGCGCGTAAGAATCATTCCTATTTTATTGTATTCATCAAACCGCAAGGTCGAAAGCGATGGAGTGGCCTAACCAACCGACTTCATGTTGAGACAAGCGGCGAAGGTAAGCCGAGGCTTATCAAGAGCGAACAACCTCGTCTATTTCCTTAAAGAACTCCGCAAATTGCTTAATTACAATCACATCAGGATATGAATTCGTTAAGGCTTGGTAACGTTCTGGGATGTCGAAATAATAGATTCGATCCATTTGAGCTAATAGAGTCTGGTATGTGAGCCATTGATCGGGAACACAAATCTCCACTACTTCGTGGGACTTCAGGTCAAGTTTAGTCTCAGAAAACAGAACCATTACTCCATGGAAAGCCCCCTTTCCATAGGCAGAATCAAGTAAACGCTGGTGAGACCATGCTTGGACAACTCTTTCACGGGTTGACATTTTTACTGGTAGATGAACTTTTGGGTGTTTTTCCCCCAGGTCAAAGAGGAAATCCATTGTCAGCCGTACTGGGCGACCATGAACTGGTAATATGGCTTTTTTGCTCGGATTCACTCCGAGGGATTTAGCAAATAAGTGTCCAACATAGCATTCAAAGAATGTAGCGGGGCCTTTCTTATTCTGTCGATCCAAGATCTCCATCGCCAAACAAGGGGCCAAGGCTACTGTGTAACTCAGCTTCGTGAAATTTCCAGGGGCTATTTGACCAGAATACCATTCTCCCCAGAACTCCCCGACAGTATCAGGATCAACTATGAAAAATTCGCGATTCACTGGGCGTGCAAAAACGTTGCCTTGCTGGAAGGTGAAATAGGCTTTTCCGGGTACTTTTGAAACCAGATCAGTGATGTGACAATAATCATTCAGAAAGCGTAGGGAGATTGTCACCAGGTCAAGTATTGCATCTCCTGCTGCAATACTTTTCCAGTCTTCATTGCATAATTGCTTGACCTTATCATAAGCAGATTTCAATGAAATCTCAGTCAATATCTTCCTCAGAGTCAAGCCCCTGCATTAGCTCAGATAGAGTCATATCAAGTGCATTGGCAATTGCTGCAATATTGCGAAGAGCCACATTCCTCTCACCACGTTCGATTCCACCAATGTATGTTCGATCCAGACCGCAATGAGCAGCAAAAGCTTCCTGAGAAAACCCTCTCATTTTCCTCAGTTTCCGTATGTGCTCCCCAAATCGAATCAGTATGTCAGGCTCATGTTTCATAAGGGGTATTAAACATGGTTGAGGTCTATACGTCTACGGATTATGAGTATCTTCTGTTTATGGATTTCTAGATTTGTTTACAATCCGATCTCGCATTGATGGGGAATCGAATTGATTTTGAGGACAGACTTTAGCCATTGTTGCAAAACAGATCTAGCGAGCGTGCTAGAGTGTCTTCAGCAAGTCTGATCTAATTCAAATAAAAAGAGGCACGCCCAATCGAGCGTGCCCCTCATCCTAAAGCAGGTTCACGTCAGTCCGTGAACCGGAACGTCCGCATGGTCACATCGTAGAGCGTCTGCATGTCGGTGAAGGCGTCGCCGTTCTCCTCACCCAGCGGGGAGAACACCAGCCAGTACAGCGTCTCACCATGAACCGCCACCACCTGCCAGCTTACCGCCTGCCCTGGCATCCCGATGATCTCGACGGCACGTTCGCTGCCCAGCATGGTATCGGTGCGCTCCGGCAGGATGTCCGTGTTGAGGAAGTCGGCGACCAGATCATCGGAGACCTGTGACGGGGTGCGATCCATCGCGGGCTGGCTGCTGATGTTCACGAATCCGACCAGCGGCTCCGGGCCTGTGGCGTAGTCCGGGCCGTGAATCACGGTCACGCCCGACTCCTGTTCATCGACTGTGAAGGCTGCGGGATAGGCCACGCAGTAGCCTTCGTCCGGCTTGGTATAGACGGCTTCGCCATCCCCGGCGACGCAGGGAAGCGATCCGTCTCCGGTGAGGGGGGGTGTTGGCTCGATGGCCTCGACAGTCGCCTCGCTCGGCGGGAATGCGCCCCCATCGCCGGGCGGGATAGGGGTGAATGAGGAGTTCGCTCCGCCTCCCAGAACGCCGCATCCCACCAGACTCACGATCATCACCATGCCGCTGATCGCGGTCGATAACTTTGTTTTCATAGCATCCATCTCCTCGCAAACAGTCGGGTAGAATAAATAGTCCCTCTGCACGATGCGTTCCCATCGTACCATGTTTGGCCTCTCGGCGTCGAAGCATTACAATGAGCGGCAAGAATTCGCCCATCACCGGAATGCGTGTATGGATACCGATGAACGCCTGTTGTATCACCAGATTCACCCGGTCAAGCTTCTCGCCGACCTGATCGCGGCAGCGATTGCGTTGTTCCTGTTGTGGACGCATCAGATCGTGCCCGCGCTGCTGATCCTGTTTGTGCCCACGACGGTGATCAGCATGATCGTTATGCAGCGCGCCAATCTGGAGCCGGTCAAAGAGTCGCGGGCCGGACACTATCTGAAGACGTACATGTCGCGAGCGGTCGAGTTCACGCGGTCGGCGGGGCTGGCGGTGATCGTGATCGGCGCGTGGAATCACCTGGCGTGGGTGATGATCGTCGGGGCGCTGGTGATCGTGGGGGCATGGGCCAGCGGGTTGATCTTCCCGAATCGATGACACGAAGCGGGTCGCGAGATGGCTTTTTTAACACGGAGAGACGGAGAAGTTCACGGAGAAGCACAGAGAAAAACCTAGGTCTTTCTCTGTGATCCCTGGATATCTCTTGCAAATCATAAGACCTTTGCGTTCTTTGCGGTGAAAATGCTTTTAACTATCTGCCATCTGCCATCCGCTATCTGCTATAATGAAGGCCATACATCGCCTGTAGGAGACACCATAGGTATGAATGAGTCCAACTCCCGGCCCACGCCGGGCACAATCGCACTTTCGCTGATGGGCTGGCTGGAACTGCTGTTCGCGCTGATGATGTTCGCACTGGGGATTTACACGGTGTCGATTGTCTTCGCGGTGGTATCGACCGTCCTCTCGCTGCTGGCGACTCAGATTCGCCGCCCGGCGTGGGCCGATCCGCTGCCCGCATCGGAGAACCCCGGCGGGCAATCGACCTTTGGCCGGGTCATGTTCCCGCTGACCGTGATCGGCGGCTTCGGCTGCGTGGCGGGGGCCGTCTGGTCGCTGCTTCAGGGCAATCAACTGGCCACTATCGCTCTTGCGTTTCTCGCCCTTTCGATGGGCTTGCAGGCGTGGCGCGTCCGGGCAAAGGGCGGGTAACTAACTGCGCAAAGCAGAACAACCTGTGAAACCACGGAGATACGGAGAGGCACGGAGGAACATCAATCAGTAGTTCTCCGTGATTCTCCGCTTCTCCGTGGTGAATCTTTTGTCTTTAACCAGCGAAAAGCACCCTCCGATGCCTCTCCTTCAACCCGCCATTGACGAACTTGCTGCCGCCTTCGGCCCCCGCCTGCTGGTCGATGAGCCGCTGGGACGCCATACCTCGGCGCGGATCGGCGGCCCTGCCGACGCGTTCCTTGCGGCTACTTCTGCGGACGATCTGCGCCACGCGGCCCGGATCGCCTGGGCGCATACGATTCCGCTGTTCCTCCTCGGTGGTGGCTCCAACATCCTGATCAGTGACCGGGGCGTGCGCGGGCTGGTGATCCACAACCGGGCCAGCGCCATCGAGATCGACGGGTTGACTGTGCATGCCGAGTCGGGAGCCAGCACGCTTCAGTTAGCCCGCAAAGTCGCCAGGCAGGGACTCTCCGGCATGGAGTGGGCTATCGGAGTTCCGGGCAGCATCGGCGGGGCGGCCTACGGGAACGCAGGCGCGCATGGCGGTGATATGGCCGGATGCGTGACGCGCGTCGAGGCCGTGACCCCGCAGGACAATGTCACGTACACGAATGCCGAACTCGCCTTCGAGTATCGCTCGTCGATCCTCAAGCGCGAACGCCGCACGGTGGTGATCGTGGGCGTGACTCTGGGCCTGATCCCCGGCGATCCATACGCCATCACTGCCCGCATGGACGAGTACAATGCGTATCGCAAGCGCACCCAGCCGCCGGGCGCAACCATCGGCTCGACGTTCAAGAACCCGCCCGGTGAGTACGCGGGCCGCCTGATCGAAGCCGCCGGATTGAAGGGAACGCGCATCGGCGGCGCGGAGATCAGCGACGTGCATGCCAACTTCTTCCTCAATCGGGGCGACGCCACCGCCGCCGACGTGATGGCCCTCATCACACTGGCACGCCAGCGGGTGAAAGAGGAGTTCGGCATTGAGCTGGAGACGGAGATTGAGTTGGTCGGGGAGTGGTGAGTAGAAACACCTTCTCTGCGCTAACGAAAGTTTTTGCTGATTTCTTTACTAAGGGATTCTCTAACTAAAGTAGACTTTCGTTAGATTCGCGGTATATGACGGGAACTCTTGCAGCTTCTCAGTGAGAACGAGCCGATCTACATGCCGAAGGATCGATGAATCGCCCGGGCTACGGCAATCGCGGATTGCCAGCGTGAATCGGCGGGGGTAGTATTGTCCTGCTATTTCATTAGCATCATGGACTGGATAACAACCTATGCACATACGACGCTCCCTATCCCCCTGGAATATCGTCTTTCTGCTGGCAGGTGTGGCATCTCTCCTGTTCGACGCAACTCGATTCAGGCACGTATCGGGGCCAGGCTGCGGCGTGCTGCTGGCTGGACGCTATACGATCCCTTATGCAACAATGCTCGTCGGGCTTCTTGTGATTGGGCTGGGGAGTATAGTCACGGCTTTAAGGATCGATGAGTCGAAGGTGCGCGACCTGTTCGTAAAACTGGCCCTGATCGGGTTTGGCCTGCTGTTCGGCCTGATCGCGGCGGAGGGGATGCTCCGCATCATTGACCCACTGCCGAGCATTGAGGATAGTTCGATGGCAAATCACGACATCCTGGGGAAGGTTCATGCATCCAATCGGACTTTGCAGGTTGCGGATGACCGGGGCCTTGAGTGGTCAAGGAGCGTCCAAACCGACGACCTGGGGTTGATCATCCGGGATGACAATCCCAACCGCCCTGACCCCAACGCTACACGTGTGCTGATGATCGGCGACTCGTTCGTCGAAGGAATGGCTGTGCCCGTGATGGATAATATGAGCGAGGTTCTGGAACGCAGCCTGTCCGCGCAGCGTGGGGAGCCCTATCAGGTAACGAATACAGGGGTCAATTCGTACAATCCAACAAACTATCTTCTGAGTTATCGCGTGTATAAAGATCAGTTTGAGCCGCAGATCGTGGTGGTGATCGTTTATGTTGGCAACGACTTCATGAACATTCGGGACAATTTGAGCAACCGGATAGTGATGGATGCCAATGGCGATCCAATACACGTCAAGCCACTTTTTGACTATACAACCAACAGTGCATGGTCTGAAGTCTTTGATAGATATGTGCCCCTGGAAGTCCGAGAAAGCAGATCGCGGCGCGGCAGTGCTGCACTCGAAACCGCGAAGGTGGCAGTTATCTACCCGCTGTGTCAGAGTTTACAGAAGCAATCCCCCACCGAATCGAATGAGCTTTCACCCGATGAACAGTGTGCCGATCTCAGCGGCAAGCTGACCCTCCCATGTGATAACTATGCGGTACGTAACGAGTCCTTGATTCGCAACAACAAGGCGGCTGTATTCAAGGATGCGCTGCTCCCTATGGATCAGGAAGACATCGGGCAAGCCCTTCATCCCCTGGCGCTGCTTCAGCAAGAAGTGAACGCCGATGGGCGCACACTGCTGATCGTGATCATGCCGCGCAAGGCGCAGGTCCCTGATCAGCCCGGATCATCTCAACTCATAGGCGTGCCGGATGGAGAGTCTATACAAAATACAGGGCCGCAGGACATCATCCTGAACTTCTGTACCCAGAATGATCTGACCTGCCTCGACCTGCTGCCCACCTTCCGCGCCCATTCGGACGAGCAGTTGTACTGGCTCTACGACAGCCATCTGACTGCCGCAGGCCACCAGTTGACCGGAGAAACCATAGCGGCGGAACTGCTCACCATGCCGTGAATACATGAGGCCCATTGTGGCACGGTTCCGAACGATGAATCGCCCAGGCTACGGCAATCCTCGGATACCGCTTCGGATCGCCTGGCTCACTGCGCTCGCGTGAAAAGTCCCGATGGGACTGCACGTTCTGCAATTGCGCGCATTCGTAACCTTTGCTTTAATAGCCGCGTAGACTAATCCGACATTCTCCGATCCACGCAGGGAGTCCCATGACCCGTCGCACCGTCGTTCGATCCGCGTTGGCGAGTTTCGCGAGCCTTGTGCTGGTGGCTGGGTGTCAGCCACCAGCCCAGGAAACTACATCTACCTTGACTCCTCTTGCCGTCACTTCCACATCTATGCCGACCATGACGGCTTCGCCGACTCCTGCACCGACCAATACACTGACATTGATTCCCACTATCACGCCAACCGTGATCAGACCGCTGGATGGGAATCTGCCGCTCGGACTGCTGCTCACACTGGGTACAATCGAGGAGCCAATATCATTGTGGATCGTCGAATCCCCTACGGAACTTCGCGAGATTAACGCACAAATCGCGCCTCCGTTGTCTTATCCCGATTTTGATGTGTCGCCGGATGGTCAGCAGATTCTGTTTGCCACA
>JAHEME010000673.1 GCA_024643825.1 Chloroflexota bacterium
CAAGCTGAGCAGCACTGCATTGAGTACGCCCAGACCTATGGCATGAGGGCAATCTGCCTGAGATTCTTCAACGTCTTCGGACCCCGCCAGACCGCACGCCAGTACAGCGGTGTCATAACCGAATTCATGAAAAACCTTCGAGACGGAAAGCCACCAGTGATCTATGGGGACGGTTTCCAGACTAGGGATTTTGTGGACGTTCAAGATATCGTAGACGCCATATTACTCGCGACAGATTCAGAGACGGCTGGTGGAGTGTACAATTTGGCCACCGGAGTCGAGACCACGATCGAAGATCTTGCCCTGAAGTTGATCTCAATCGCGAGCCAAAATTCGAAACCGACCTATGCCCCACCGAGGGAGGGGGATATTCGACGCAGCGTGGGAGACATTAGCAAGGCGAAAGAGCAGCTAAGGTATTCTCCGAGAACCAACCTGATTGAGAACTTGAGACTTCTGTGGGATTGGTATTGTGTAGCCGGGCAGGGCGTCTAAACGAAGGAACCTGACTTTGCTCAAAGACCCGGTTGACTCTGATTTGATCAGCCACCATATCTTCCGCGAGATTTCAGCAGGCTGGAACTCCATAATCGAAAGGCGAAGGCTTTAGTGGTTGTATGTACACTGTATTGACGTGGAAATGATCTTGGCTGTGATTACGGTTAGGATTCCAGAACAGGTTCGGAAGAGAATGCGTAGGTTGAAGGCTGTTAACTGGTCAGCCGTGATCCGGGACGCCATTGAGGCTAGACTTGATCTCGAGGCAGGACCGTTGGAGAGAGATTGGGACCGGGTGAGAAGGGCGGACAAGACTGCGGAGGCGGTGTTTCATGAAATGTGTAGGAGCTACGGACACACCGACTTCGACAGCACGGAGACTATTCGCTATTGGAGAGACAGAAGATACGGAAGTACGTACTGGACTCATCGATCGTCGTAAGGTGGCCGTCGAGGAACAAGGTTCGGACAAGGCAAGCTCCTCAAGGACAAGTTCGTCGCTGGCGCAGTTGAAGCGTCCGCTCCTACTCTGCTGAAATATGAGGTAATCAACGCGCTCCGATGGCACCCAATCGCTCATCCTAACGAACACACTCTGACCGCAGTGTTAACTGCCTTAGAGGACTACCAGTTCCTAATCGACCCACCAAGAGGAGCTTGGATCAGAGCGATCCACCTGTCTTACTTGTCCCAGATATCGCTCTATGATGGAATCTACCTTGGTCTAGCCCATGCCCTACAGTCGCAGGTGGTTACGGCGGATGAACGGCTGATTCAAGCAGTTCCGTCTTCAGAGAAAAGCAATATCATCTCCCTTTCAACACTGGCATTAGAATAGACAGATCTCTCACACTTTCACCATCTAACGCTTCCCGGTATTCTTTCTGAGCTTTCTACTAGTGCAAAACTGTCTCATGGCCTCAGCTATTGCTTTGGTATCATGAGGTTGACAGACGAATCCCAACGAGCACTTCTAATATACGCGTTTTGTATATACACTCCGAGACTATACAATGACTGAAATGGTCACGGTCAGAGTAGATGAGGAGACCAGACGCAAGATCAAACGCTACGGAATACCTGTGAGCCAGGTAGCGAGGGACGCGATACTCCGCGAGATTGAACGCAAGGAACGCGAGGAGGCTCTGCGGGCAGTCAAGAGAATGAAACAGATCCTGAAGAAGGTCGATGTCAGTAGAGTTGTCAGAGAAATCAGAGAGGACAGATTAGCACGATGAGATTTCTCTTAGACGCAAGTTCCACGCTGCAATTGATCAAGAAGCTAGAAGAAGACATGGCCCTTCGCATATTGAGCGAGGGCTGTGTTCTTGATCTTGGAAAGTACGAGGTCGGAAACGCGCTCTGGAAAGAGCATATCTTGCGCCATACGATCACGGAAGACGAGTTCGACGAATTCTTCAGGCTACTGACCAGCGTCATCATTCACTCCAAAATCGTCCGCGTTGAAGCTCAGGACTTACCTGATGTTGCAAAGATCGCTGCAAAAGAGAAAATCACCTTCTACGACGCCAGTTATGTGGAAGTCGCAAAAGGCCAAAATCTTATTCTGATCACAGAAGACCAGAAACTGGCAAAAGCGGCCGCTAAGTATACAAAGACGGCTACCACCAACGACCTGCAACGTGAAAAGTAGACCGAATTCGTACAGAGAATGAATGCAGCATCAACGTGTCAAGTCAGGTTTCGTGGATAACTGCGCTTCACGGGTCCCTGTTTGGCCAACATTCTAGCGCAGCGTGGCGAACATTAGCAAAGCGAAAGAGCAGCTGGGATATTCTCCAAGATCCAACTTGGTGGCTGCGATGAATCGTGTGTCGTAGAGAACGCGCCTTCTAGCGCTCATCTTCCTTTCTCATCTTATCGAGAAACGCGAAAACTCCTTTCTGAGAGCGCCTGCCAGTAGCCACCAGATCCAAAGTGGACTTAGCCTTCTTCAACAGTACCCCACTCCCTGTGTCCTCAACTTCCAAGGTTGCGCCTTCTTCGACACTGCTTCTTCCACGATT